>JAADGZ010000042.1:2584-21521 GCA_013152045.1 Gammaproteobacteria bacterium | reverse complement strand
GGTGTACCTGATAGGTCATAATCGGCCTATCGCTGAATTACTCGCGCCAAGAGAAAAACCATTGGCAGAGGTATATAAATCAGAATTTAAGGGTATGACATTTGATGATGTGGGTGTTGAAGTGCTTGAAGCCACATTGCCCAGGTTGGTTGAAATTCTGCACGTTCGCCTGACAGAGGATGACAAGGCTTTCTTGTTGTCATTCAAGGAAGGCTCACCAAACTGGGTGCATCTGGGAATACCGCATATAAAACAACTACCGTCTGTACGCTGGAAGATGCTTAACCTCAACAAAATGAATAAGAAAAAGCGCGCAGATGCGATAGGCAATCTGGAAGCAGTGCTACGCGGCGGGCACTATGTCTGAATATCAATTCGTAGAGCAGCCATTACTAACCCAGTTGGACTCGATGGGCTGGACAGTCATTGACCAAGAGGCGGGCATTCCCAAAGACCCTGCATTTAAGTTTTCATGAATACTTGCTTCGTGATGTATTTATCAATGCAGTACGCGAATCAGCGTATCGGTTGAGGTATGGATTTCCACGCAGGAGCGTGGGAACCCGGAACTCGAAATCAAGTGAAGGCGCGAGCCTTCCGAGGGTTCGAATTCCTCCCTCCCGCCATTTTTTAAGTATGCTGCTGAAAAACTCAGGCGCGTTTAATCTGATCTTCCACGTTTTCGTCATGCGTGTCCGGGCCGCTACGCCGATCGAGGAATAGGCTGTTACCTTTTCGAAGTTTTGCTTGTCGTTTGGCTTCTGAGGCCAGTGCAGCGACATCATGATGTGACTGGCAACGTTTGAGATCCGGTCGCGTTGATCCAATTGAGAGGCTGAGGACTGGAAACAGTTGTTCTTGTCCCTGCCGGTCACGAGCCAGAATACCGCCCTGTGTCTGGTCATTGGCCGAATAAAAGCTAAGCACTTCATGGCTAAAGACAGTGAGGATCTGTTCACAACGTACCTGCCAGTCTTCACTGCAAAATATCAGGATAAAATCATCACCGCCGACGTGGCCGACAAAATCCTGGGCAGGATCAACATTATCGGTAAATATTTCGGCTACTTTGCGCAGCACTTTGTCACCCTGGTTATAGCCGTACACATCATTAAAGGGTTTAAAATTATCCAGATCGCAATAGGCGATGGTGAAAACTTTTTCTTCCTCCAGCAATTGATCGATCAATTCATAGATAGGTACATTACCGGGTAACAACGTAAGCGGGTTGGCATAGCGGGCATTGCGGATTTGCAAATCAGTTATTTTTTTCAGCAGATCGACCACCTTGCCGATGCCGACAAATTTACCATCGTCGACAATAATGAAATCATCCTCAATTTCAAAGCGTGTATTATCGGTGATGATTTTACTGGCTTGTTCCACACTGATGGATTTGTCGACTACAACCGCATTATTTTCCATAAACTCGCTAATGGGTTTGTCGCCATATAGTGAACGGCCGTATAGATTGACGAACAGTTCCATGGCTATATTGCGTCGTACCCGGCCTATTGGTTTTTGCATCTCGTCCACTACGGCCAGGGTCATGAGCGACTTGTTGCTATAAAAAACATCTACCGCATCTTCCACCCGAGCATTGGGTTTGACACTCGGGGTTTCGCGTAGCAGTAAGGCAACGGATTCGGATAGCCGGGCCGGCCGGGTTAGAAACTGTCTACGCTGGCGGTGGCTGAACATCTCCTGACTGACAAATTTCTCGGGTGTCGCCATTGGTCGGGCAATGTAATAGCCCTGGCCAAATTCGATATCCATGTCGCTGATGACTTCAAACTCTTCGACAATCTCGATGCCTTCGGCGATAACCTTGCAATCAAGGCCATTGGCAATATCCAGGATGGAACGGACAAACTCCTGTTTGACCTTGTCTTCATGAATACCCTGAACAAAATGGCGGTCAATCTTGACGTAGTTGGGGCGTAGCTCAGACCATAGCCGTAATCCCGCATAGCCTGCTCCGAGGTCATCAATAGCAATTTGAAAGCCCATTTCCCGGTAATGGAGTGTGGCCTGGCGAATGATGTCGTAGTCGTCGAGAGGATGACGTTCAGTTAATTCAATCACAACCCGTTCTGGCGCCACGCCAATGGCTTTCAGCAACTGCAGGGTTTTATCGGGATGATTTTCCGTCTGCATCAGGGTCATGGGGCTGGCGTTGAGAAAGATTTTGCCAGGCAGGTTCTGCTCGCCAAATTGTGCTAGTGCTAGCCGTCGGCAGAGGAGCTCAAGCTCACACAGGCGATTGCCCCGTTCAGCCACATCGAACAGTGCCAGAGCGCTATGCAAGGGACTGTTTGATGGGCCTCGGCTGAGTGATTCATAGCCGTGAATATTTTTTTGGTGGATATTAACAATAGGTTGAAAAACCGGTAATACGGTTTTTTGATCAATTATTTGATCTAGTACGCTGATTAGATCGATCATGCTCATAGAGGAACATCCGTTGATCTTGTGGCTTGGTGAGCCAGGTTTTGAAAAATGGCAGTCTGTAATACTGCGTTCGCCCTTCATATCTAATACACACCTTTTGTGTTTCATTAAGATGACACTTTAGATGTGGGTCGTGACAGTAATGTGACAAGTAGTATTGGCTAATGAATGGTAACTGTATGATGAGACAGGAGATAAGGGGATACAATCAGGGCGGTTTTCTGCAGCGAGTTATGTCAGTGATGCTCACGGCTTGAGAGGGGAATTTCAAAGCTCACCTGCAGCCCTCCTGTTGTGCCTGACTTGCTAAAATGAATGTTGCCTGAATACTGGTGAATGATATCTTTGACAATGGCCAGCCCCAATCCGTGTCCATCAGCGCTTTCATCCAGTCGCAGACCGCGTTGGGTGAGTAGTTTGAGATTGGCTTGATCAACGCCGGGCCCATCATCCTCGATCGTGCATCTGAGATTGTTTTCGTTAATGCAGAGGGTAAAACGGATGTGCTGCCGAGCCCATTTTCCGGCATTGTCCAGCAGGTTGCCCAGGAGTTCCAGCATATCTTCACGATCCAGTGGCAGTCTGTCAGGCAGAGACTCGCTGGGGATAAATTCGAATTCATTATCTTTGTGCATGTGTTGCAGGGTGTCGAGCAGAGCAGGGATATCATTGTTAATAGAAAAAGTGCTACCAGCCGGACCTTCACCGGCAAGACGGGCACGTTTGAGAGAGTGGTTGATTAAACGCAACATTTTGTCGGTTTGCTGAGATAATATTTTTTTTGTGCGGACATTATCTGAGAGAGCCTCGTCATCAGCCAGTTGCCGCAGCAAGGTCAATGGTGTTTTCAGGGCGTGCGCAAGATCGCCTAGTGTGTGGCGTGAACGCTGCAGGCGTTCGGCCATCAGTGAAAGCAACAGATTGACCTCGGCAACCAACGGTTTTATTTCAGTCGGCACATTTTGACTGAGCTTGTTAATGCCACCCCGTTCCAGTTCTTGTACTTCAGCTTGCAATTTTTCAAGTGGTTGAAAGCTGCGCATTAATAACCAGCGTTGTAATATGAGCAAGATCAAAAAAGCCAGCAGTGCGGTGAGCGCAAAATAATGCTGAAAACGCTCTACATCCTGTTCCATGGGGGATAGATCTTCGGCAACAGCAATTGTTATTCCGACACCAGACTTGGTGTAACTGGCTACATAAAGAAGCAGTGATTGTTGTTCTGGACCGGTGGTGTGCAGATTAATGGCCTGTCCATTTATGGGCGTGTCAAATTCCAGATCCTGATCCCATAGCGAACGGGAACGCAGCTGGGGGACGCCTGCCTGGTTGATTTGATAATAGTGTCCCGAAAATGGACGTTGGTAAATAAGATTGAGTTTAGTTTTATCCAGCAGGGGTTTTTTTTGCGGGTCAAAGTGGACCGTGGCGAGAAGGCTTTCTGTGTCGTGTTGTAGATGCGAAAGAGCGTAGTCTTCAGTTAGGCTGCGAATGGAATGACTGATTAAAAACCAAAGTATAATAAATACCGCTATCAGACTTAGCAATAAGCTCAGGCCGAGCCGTAGTTGCAGTGAGTCTGCTTTCACGATATAGCATCCCGAAATATATAGCCTTGGCCCCAACGGGTTTCAATTCGTTGTTTGCCCAGTTTTTGCCGTAGTTTGTTAACGTAAACTTCGATTACATTGCTGTCTTTGTCTGAATTATAATCATAGACATGTTCGGTGAGGGTAGTTTTGGAAATAATTTTCCCTGGGTTGAGCATAAAATACCGCAGTAGTCTGAATTCGGTGCCGGTAAGTTCCAGTTTTATATCCTTGCCATTACTCACAGTTTGATATTCTTCATCCAGAATGAGTTCTCCGGTCTTAATAATGGAACCGGAGTGTTGTTGTTTCGAACGATGGATCAGAGCATTGATGCGCGCTACCAGTTCTTCCTCATGGAAAGGTTTGCCAAGGTAGTCATCGGCACCGGTTTTGAAACCTTCGACACGTTCATGCCATTCGTCGCGGGCGGTAAGAATCAGTACTAGCATGCCGAGTCCGGCACGACGCCAGTTTCTCAATACCTCAAGGCCGTTGCGTTGCGGTAGTCCCAGATCCAGAATGATAAGATCATAGGGTTCAGTTTTGCCGAGGAATTCACCATCGATACCATTATTGGCGCTATCAACGGCAAAGCCTGCCCGTTCAAGATTTTTTTTCAGGTTGGCGCTCAGCTCTGCATCATCTTCAATTAATAACAATCGCATAGAGAAGTTTCACTTTTCTTGGTTAGCATTTAATAGTTCCGCCGTTTTGGCATCAAACCGCATTTCCCAGACATTGCCTTTTGTATCCACGGTCTCGATTTCGTAGATATAGCGTTGTTTTTTCTTTTCCAACTCAACTTCCAGCACATGCCCAGGATGTAAGCGCTGTGCTTTACCCAAAATTTTCTCCAACGGCAGAATGTCGCCAGCTTGTTTCAATTCCAGAGCTAGATCATGATCGTTGTCAGCCAGTGCTAGTTGTGGTGCTAGTACTAGCAGGGGTGGAGAAAAGAGATACAAAAGCCAAAGCCATCTGCTTTTCATGTTAATGCTCTCCGCCGCTATCTGCGTTGCTGCGTTTTTTATATCCAGTAAACATGGCTTTCACCAGATTTTCCTCATGCAGCCGACTTTCAAAGATCACTCCGCCAACGTGGGCAAATACCAGGATTAAGGTGAAGTTGGCAAAAAATTCGTGAATTTCCTCGGCGGCATCTTTCCAGAACCCACCAAGGTGGCCGAGCATGGGGGCCAGTGGTCCTGCGTGTTTTTCAATGCCGTAAATAGCCAGTCCGCTAAAAGTGGTGAGCAGTAAGCAGATAATTAGCAGAATGATCATGGCACCGCCAGCGGGGTTGTGCCCCAGATAACGTTTGGCCCGGAGTGCAAAAATATCTGTGATGTAGGCTTTGATAACGTCGCGGGAATAAATGAAATTTTTGAATTGCGCATAGCGTGGGCCGACAAAGCCCCAAAAAATACGGAACAGGATGAGTCCCAGTACGACATAGCCCGCCCAGACATGCAGGTCGAGTAAATCCTCTTCGGTAAAATAGGCAATGGCAAAGGCCAGCACCAGTGACCAGTGAAACAGGCGTACTAGAGGATCCCATATTTTGATCGTTTCAGGTTGTGGCATGGCAGTGTGCTCCTTAAAAAGATTTTGCTTTTCTATACCCTCAAGCCTAAAGCATAAATCTTAAATCAAACTTAAAGAAGCTTAAAATAGGATCACTGCTGTCCTGTTAATATAGTCGTGATATTTAATCTCCGTTGGGTTTGATTCCCCGCAGCTTGCTGCGAAAAACGGTAGGATGGGTAGAGCGAAGCGAAACCCATCAATTAATACCCCGCAGCTTGCTGCGGGGAGAAGGCCTATTTCTAGTCCCCTCTCCCCGCAGGGGAGAGGGGGTAACGGGATAGTAGTGAAAAAACTGAATAGGCTGGGCGGCCGAAGGAGTACCCGTGGTGCACAATGCTTGTGACCAGGTGGAATATTGGGGCGAGGGAGGCGTTCGGCGAAGGGGGGGGCTTGACTGAGGCTCAAGCTCCCCACAGCGTGTATGTTGTGGGGAGCTTGAGTCAGATTTTTCTGTTATTTAATCTTGATTTTTGCTTTTTTACGCAATTTAACAATATATTTCTGGATGCGTTGGTTCTGGAGCACCATACGCAGCTGGCCTTTGATGTCTTTAAACTTGGGTGGGGTGCGTTTGCGTATATCTTCCAGTTTGATTACATGCCAGCCGAACTGGGTTTTAACCGGTTTTTTGGAATACTCGCCTTTTTTCATTTGTGCGATAGCCTGGGAGAAAGGGGGCACCATTTGTGATGGATTGAACCAGCCCAATTCACCGCCATCCTTTGCTGATGGGCCGGTGGATTTTTTCTTCGCCAGATCTTCAAATTTTGCGCCGCTGTCAAGTTCCGCTATGACAGTTTTGGCTTCCTCTTCGGTTTTCAGCAGAATATGGCGGGCCTTGTATTCGGTCAGTTTGGCGCCAGCGATACGTTTGTCATATTCTTTTTTGAGTTCTTTGTCCGTAATCGGATTATCTTTCGATAGTTTGTTGATCAGCCCCTGGATCATCGCATCGACCTTAAGCTGCTTAAGCTGGAAGGCCACGGTGTCGTCATTTTCAACTTTTTCTTTGATCGCGGCCTGGTGTAGTAGTTCACGGTTGACCAGTTCATTGATAACGGCCTGACGATTAACGCCGCCACGGCCCTTGTTCTGACCGCGACGTTGCATGGCCTGCTGCAGATAGAAATCATAGTCCTTTTGACTAATGGGTTTGCCGTTTACCGAGGCAACGGTGTTTCCTGCAACAGCCCACGAGGAGGCCGCCAGCATCAGCCCGCTAATAAGAAAACCTGAGAGTTTTTTATTCATGATTGAGGATATCCTTAGTGTAGTTGTTTTAAAAATATTGAAGGTTAAAGGAGTTCAGGGCAAGACTTTGTTAAAGGGTTTGACAATAACCTGGGCATAAACACCGGCCTCAAAATAGGGGTCGGCCTTGGCCCAGCGTTGAGCTTCTGCCTGCGAGTTAAACTCTGCCACCACCAGTGATCCAGTAAAACCGGCGGGGCCGGGATCCGGGCTGTCGATAGCTGGGTGTGGTCCGGCTATTAGCAGGCGCGCCTGATCTTGCAAAGTTTGTAGACGTTGCAGATGTGCCGGGCGGGCTGCTTTGCGCTTTTCCAATGAGTTTTCTGTATCTTCTGAGATAATGGCGTACCACATATCAGCTTCCCTGTTCTTGTTCAGCCTCTTTTAGACTGTCGGTTTTTTCCTCATCCTTGATATGACGAGCCAGATAAAAGGCCTGACCAATCATAAACAGGATAGTCAGTCCCATCATACCAAAGAGTTTAAAATTAACCCATTGTTCCTCGGCATCTTTGCTGGCCTGGCATAGGCCTAGTAGTTGGCCGCTGAACTGTGCCGCGCAGTTATCGACCTCTACCGGTGCATGTGCTGCAGCAGTCAGCGCGGCATCGGCAACAAAATAAAAATTAGCGACATAAAGGTTGGCGAAACCCATGGCGATAAAGAAAATCACCCAGCTTATATTCAGTCGCAGCCAGGCTGGTTGAGGGATTTCGATGGCGTGGCTCATCATACGTTCGACCAGGGTTTTCTCACCAAAGAATTGACTGCCGATAAAGGCCAGGGCAAACATCCAGTTTACCGCTGTTGGTTTCCACATGATGAAGCTTTTGTCCTGCAGTATCAAGGTAGCACCACCGAGCACCGTAATCAGCGCCAGGGTGATGAGATGCATGTTTTCAAAGCGTCGCTGACGGAACCAGAAGACGACATTCTGAAGTACGGCGGCGGCAATGGCGACTGCTGTGGCTGCGTAAATGCCGAATATTTTGTAGGCGATAAAAAATAGAAGGATAGGAAAAAAATCAAATAATAACTTCATAGCAGGACAGGTTCATCATTAGTATGTTGAGTTAATGTAAGGTTGGATTATTGGTCGTATGATAATATTTTTCCATGACAATCCGCACATGATCCGGATAATCGATGATCTGCATTTGTTCCATGCCTTCACGGAAGAATTCAGCCGCATCCTCGGGGAAGCGTTGAATGATATTTTCATAGGCCTGTTCCATTATCGCAGGCTCCAGACTACGGGTAGCAATAATACCGTAATTGACATTCAGTAGTCGCCAGGGGCGATGAGGATCGCTCTTATCCCGATCAGCTTTTATATCTGGTTCAATGGCGTCGATGATTTCACCTACCACCGAAGTTAGCTCACTCATAGTTTCTGATTCAGATTGACGATTAGCATAGTCGGATACGGCATCCACCAGTGCTGTCAGTGTACTAAGCTGACATTGCTGACGCGCGCACCAGAGCGCCACGCACAGGGTTAGTTTTTCCAGCTCGCCCACGGCTTTTTCCAGTTGCAGGTGGATAGCCCAGTGACTGAGGGTGTGAATAACCTGCAGACCAGTATTGGCCATCAGATCCCGATCAGTCTGCGGGGTCGAAGCCGCAGTTTGGTTCGGGTATTCTTTGCCTTTGTGAACCAGATCGATAAATTTAAGAAACCGGTCGATATCGGCATCTAGTTGATCCGGTTCGTGATTTTTGCCCCCAGTAAAGGCTTTGCTGCGCGCCTCAATGACGTGGTCGGCTACCCGACTTAGCGTCTGAGACAGTGTTTGTGCATCCATTTCCAGATCTGACATGGGTTCCCGCATGCATCCATTTTTTAAATCAGGCACTCTAGCATAGCTACAGCGTGACGGGCACAGTTTTCCAGCGAGATTCTTCAGATTAAAATCAAACCTGATCGGGTATCAAACAAAGACCCTGTTTTTTTCAGGAAGTTCCAAAAATCGATGCTCTTATGCTGTTGATCGGCTAAACTACGCGACCCATGTCCATTCAGTATGATTTACATTCCCATTCGACCGCTTCCGATGGCAGCCTGTGCCCGGCGGAACTCGTGCGTTTAGCAAAACTACGTAACATCGATGTGCTGGCCTTGACGGATCACGATAATATCGATGGTATTAAGGAGGCGCAGCGTGAAGCGGCCAACCTGGATCTACAGCTGGTGGCCGGTGCCGAAATTTCGGTAACCTGGAACCGCAGCAAGACTATTCATATTGTCGGCCTCAATCTAGATATTGACAACCCCATATTACTCAGTGGCTTGCAGAGGCTTTGTGAATTTCGCCGGTGGCGTTCAGAGGAAATTGGTCGGCGTTTGGCGAAAAAAGGTATCGAGGGAGCACTGCAAGGCGCACGTAGTTTTGCTAAGGGTAATATCATCGGCCGAGTGCATTTTGCCCGTTTTCTGATCGAACAGGGGCATGCCAAAGATATGAAACAGGTTTTCAAACGTTATCTAGTGCAAGGCAAGCCTGGTTATGTGCCCGGTGACTGGGCCACGCTGGAAGAGGCGTTGAACTGGATTCACAATGCGGGGGGGCAAGCGGTGATTGCTCACCCAGCCCGTTATCGTCTGAGTGCGACCCGCTTGCGCCAGTTGCTAGGTGAATTTCAGGCGCTGGGCGGCTGTGCCCTGGAAGTTGTTTCTGGCAGTCATAGTCGGGATGAAATTCAGCGCATGGCGCAGTTGTGCCGTACTTTTGGCCTGCTAGCCTCAGCCGGTTCAGATTATCATGGCCCGGAAAATCCTTATATGGATATGGGCAAATTGCCTGTGATGCCGGCTAACTGTGTTCCCCTCTGGGAAAGTCCGGACTGGGATTCCCCCCTGCTAAGGCTTGCGCCTGATTCCTCAAGCCTCGCGCTATGAGTCAGTATTTCCAGATCCATCCGGACAATCCCCAGCAGCGCCTGATCCATCAGGCGGTGGAAATGGTTCGAAATGGTGCCGTTATTGTTTATCCTACCGACTCGGCCTATGCACTGGGTTGCCACCTTGGTGACAAAAAGGCACTGGATCGTATTCGCCGTATTCGCCAGGTAGATGATAAACATAACTTCACCCTGGTGTGCCGGGACTTGTCCGAAATTGCCAGCTACGCCAAGGTAGACAATAGTGCCTACCGTTTGCTCAATGCGCATACACCTGGCCCTTATACTTTTATATTGAAAGGCACGCGCGAAGTGCCGCGTCGTCTGATGCATCCTAAACGTCGCACGATTGGTTTGCGCGTACCAGATAATCATATTGTGCGTATGTTATTGGCTGAGCTGAACGAACCGCTAATGAGCAGTACCCTGATCCTGCCCGGCGAGGATATGCCCATGACCGATGCTTATGAAATTCGTGAGACGCTGGAACATCAGGTGGATCTGGTCATCGATGGCGGTCACTGCGGGATTGACCCCACCACAGTTGTGGACATGACCGGCGAGGTGCCGGAAATTATGCGACATGGTATGGGTGCGCCGGATTTTATCGCCTGATGAGGTTTCAGTATAATTCTGGTTCCCACGCTCCTGCGTGGGAATCCATACGTCAATCGATACGCTGATTCGGGTATCCGTTCCCACGCAGTCCAGTAGGGTGGGCACGGTTTTTGTGCCCACGCGTTCTTTATCAATGAAGACCGCTACAGGGACGTGGTGGATTACAGTATAATCGCCACAAAAAATAGATATCGATTTCCCACATACATTCCATTAACCATCTCAGGAGAGAGGATTGAATACCCTGGCGAATACGCAGCATCGTGTGCTGTCCGGCATGCGGCCTACTGGTGCACTGCATCTGGGCCATTATCATGGCGTTTTGAAAAACTGGCTGAAATTACAGCACAAGTACGAATGTTTTTTCTTTGTTGCCGACTGGCACGCCTTGACCACCCACTACGAAGAGGTGGCGATTCTGGAACAGAGCGTTTGGGAAATGGTTATCGACTGGCTGGCGGTGGGGGTCAATCCCGGTTCGGCCTCGTTGTTTATTCAGTCGCGGGTGCCGGAACATGCTGAGTTGCATATGCTGCTATCCATGATTACCCCGCTGGGCTGGCTGGAACGGGTGCCCAGTTACAAGGATCAGCAGGAAAAACTGAAAGAGCGTGATCTGGCCACCTACGGGTTTTTGGGCTATCCGTTGCTGCAAAGCGCCGATATTCTGATCTACAAAGCTGGGCTAGTGCCGGTAGGAGAGGATCAGGTTGCGCATGTAGAAATGACGCGTGAAGTGGCGCGGCGTTTTAATCATTTATATGGTCGCGAACCCGGTTTTGAAGACAAGGTAGAAGCGGCAATCAAGAAAATGGGCAAGAAAAATGCCAAGATTTATAATAGCTTGCGAAAAAAATACACCGAGCAGGGTGATTCGGAGGCACTGGCTACGGCCCAAGCTCTGATCACTGCGCAGCAGAATATCAAGCTGAGTGACAAGGAACGCCTGCTGGGTTATCTGGAAGGCAGTGGCCGCATTATTCTGCCCGAGCCGGAAGCCTTGTTGACGCCGGCCTCGAAAATGCCAGGGCTGGATGGTCAAAAAATGTCCAAATCGTACAAAAATACCTTATCATTACGGGAAGAACCCGAGGCTATCGAGCAGAAAATTCGTACCATGCCGACTGATCCGGCACGGGTTCGCAGAACCGATCCGGGCGACCCTGAAAAATGTCCGGTCTGGAAACTGCATCAGGTATACTCGGCAGAGGATACTCTGGAATGGGTGAAAACAGGTTGTAGCAGCGCCGGAATTGGTTGCATCGACTGCAAGGGGCCGGTGATTGATGCGGTCAAGGCTGAACTTGCGCCTATTCGTGAGCGTGCTCAGGAGTATGAGCAGGACCGGGGCTTGGTACGTAAGATCATCAATGAAGGCAGCGAACGGGCTCGCGATGTGGCGCGCCAGACGATGGTGGAAGTGCGTCAGGCGATGGGACTGGAATACAGATAAAAGATACAAGATACAAGATACAAGATTAAGGACGTTCTAATTAAATTCTCCGTTCGTGGAGAGCTTGTCGAACCATGAACGGAGAATTTAACCAGAGAAAAAGATAAGGTGAAAGATAAGGGCGGATGACAGAACATAACCAACAGGAAGAACCGGCCATCGTCAGTGAGCAGACGGAGATGCCCTTTGCCATTGTCCAGGGAACTGCGATCACCGAGTTACCGAAGGATCTCTACATTCCGCCAGATGCGCTGGAAGTGTTTCTGGCCGAGTCTTTCGAGGGGCCGCTGGATCTGTTGCTGTATTTGATCAAACGCCAGAATCTCAATATTCTGGACATTCCTATCCCATTGCCGATATCCCCCACCAGTATGTGGAATACGTGGAAGTGATGACTGATGTGCATCTGGAGCTGGCTGGCGAATATTTGGTGATGGCGGCGATGCTGGCGGAAATAAAATCACGTATGTTATTGCCGCGCCCGGCTATTGAAAATGAAGATGAACATGATCCTCGCGCTGAGCTGGTCCGTCGGCTGCAGGAATATGAGCGTTACAAACAGGCCGCCGAAGATATTGATAGCTTGCCACGGGTAGGCCGTGAGGTGTTCCCGGTAGAGGTTAAATCACCTGATCTGAAAATTGTACGCCAGCTGCCACAGGTCGATATGAAAGACATTCTTTCTGCTTTCAGGGATATATTGCAACGTGCATCCATGTACGAAAAGCATCATATTCAGATGGAACCTCTGTCGGTACGCGAACGTATGTCGCGCGTGCTGAGTACAGTTTGTGTTGATCAGTTTACCGATTTCAGCGAACTGTTTAGCCTGGATGAAGGCCGTGGTGGCGTGATAGTTACCCTGCTAGCGATTCTGGAATTGCTCAAGCAGTCCATGCTAGAACTGGTGCAGACCGAACCGTATGGTCCGATTCATGTGAAGGCTGTCGGCAAGGTAAATAATTAACAGGATCTGATGTTAATAATATGAACGAAGATGAACTGAAAAAAATCCTGGAAGCCGTGATCTATGCGGCGGATGAACCGATGAGCTTGAGTCGCCTGATGAGCCTGTTCTCTGAGGACGATAACCCTGGTCGTGAAGCGATCAAAACAGCGCTTGAGCAACTACAGGAAGAAACAGCGGATCGCAGTATCGAGCTGAAAGAGGTTGGTAGTGGTTACCGTTATCAGGTGAGACAGAATTATGCTGAATGGGTGTCCAAACTATGGCAAGAACGCCCAGCCCGTTATTCTCGCGCCTCGCTGGAAACGCTGGCTCTGATGGCCTATCGTCAGCCGGTAACCCGTGCCGAGATCGAGGAAGTGCGCGGCGTCAGTGTAAGTTCAAATATTATCAAGGCCTTTATCGAACGCGACTGGGTCAAGGTTGTGGGCCATCGTGATGTGCCTGGCAAACCGGCCCTGTATGCTACGACCAAAGGTTTTCTGGATTATTTTAATCTCGCTAGTCTGGAAGATTTACCCAGCCTGGCTGAGATCCGGGATATCGATTCCATCAATGAAAAGCTGGAACTGAGTCTGCCGGGTGAGAATAGTGAAATGATCGTTGATGAAGAAATTCCTGATTCAACGGATGTGAAGGTTTCAGACGAGACCGCGTCCGAAATAGAATCAGGGGAAAGCGATGAACTAGCAGAGCCTGTCAATGGCTAGCGCGTAGGTTGGGTAGAGCGAAACCCAACAGAACATTGCCACAAATGTTGGGCGAGCGAAGGGTGGGGCCTGTTGGGCTTCGCTTTGCTCTGCCCAACCTACATACAAAGATACCTCAAGCAGAAAACCTCGATTGAAAGAACGACTACAAAAAATTATTGCCCGCGCTGGTTATGGTTCACGCCGTGAAGTTGAAAAGTGGATCGAGCTTGGACGGATCAAAATCAACGGCAGCGTTGCCAGTCTGGGCGATCAAATTGATCCGGCCGAGAATGACAAAATCACCCTTGATAACAAACCTCTGCGCAAGTTAAATATCGCCCCGCGCCTGCGCGTGATTGCCTACAACAAACCACTAGGTGAAGTTTGTACTCGTCATGATCCTGAGGCTCGGCCAACGATTTTTGATGCGCTGCCTAAACTGGGCCGGGGTCGTTGGATCGCTATTGGTCGACTCGATATTAATACCTCGGGTCTGTTGTTGTTTACTACTGATGGTGAGTTGGCCAACCGCCTGATGCATCCCTCAACCGAAGTTGAACGCGAGTATGCCGTGCGTGTGCGTGGTGAAGCGAGTCCCGAAGTATTTAAACAATTACAAACCGGGGTAGAGCTGGAAGACGGGCTGGCGCATTTCGATCAAATTCTGGATTCAGGTGGCCAGGGTAGCAACCATTGGTATCATGTCATTTTGCGTGAAGGTCGAAACCGTGAAGTCCGGCGTTTATGGGAAGCGGTGGGGTTTACCGTCAGCCGCCTTAGTCGTATTCGTTATGGCAGTATAGAATTGAAACGTTATCTACGTCTTGGAAAATGGAAAGATCTTACGGAAAAAGATATTCAGCAACTTCAGATTATGGCGGGTATAACCGCAGCTGCTGAGGCAACAAAAAAGGATCATAAGATAGTCAGGACAGATAAAAAACATCGAACTCGAATCCACAGCAAGCAAAAAACCCGAAAAAAATAAATGTTACTGATGCGTTTCAAGCATAAATAATAGGGTTAAATAACAAAATAGACCCAGTTAAAGTTTCTATTATGCAAGGCGATATAACTACTGTCGTGCATTGTGGTTAACTATAAACAAAGAGGTTTGTTATGCAGCTCTCCCTGTTCTGGAAGTTGTTTCTACCCGTTACCCTTCTTTTTATTCTGATTATTATCTCAGTTGCAGTGGTGACTCCAGAACTGGTCAGGCGTAATGCCGAGGCTGATGCACTGGAAGCGGCACACCGAACGGTCAATCAACTGAAATCCTTACGCGCCTATTACGTCAAGAACGTGATTAAAAAGGTGGTTGGTCGGGATGGTATAAAAGCTAGTTTTAAACACAAAAATGATCCCAATGCGATCCCTCTTCCGGCCACCATGATTCATGATTTAAGCAAGCTGTATTCGGCTCGTGGTACCAGTATATCGCTGTATTCGGCTTTTCCCTTCCCTAACCGCGCATCAAGAAAACTGGATGACTTTGGCAAACTGGCCTGGAATGAACTAAGCCGTAACCCGGATGCCATTGTAAAACGTATGGACACCATGAATGGTGAGCCGGTGATGCGGGTTGCGATTGCTGATCGCATGGTGAGTGATGCCTGTGTCTCCTGTCACAATAGCCGAGCGGATACACCTAAAGCGGACTGGAAACTGGGTGATGTTCGCGGTGTGCTGGAAGTCGATCTGTCTATTGCTTCGGCACTGAAAAATGGGAGCAAGATTGAATACACCATTCTGGGCGTTATTCTGGTTGCCATGATCACTGCTTATCTGACCCTTCTTTTTGTTTATCGCAAGGCCATTGGTTCAAGGTTGCAGAGTTTGCGCGAAGCATTAAAGAACATATCGGAAGGCGATGGCGATCTAACCCGGCGCTTGCCTGAAGATGGCGAAGATGAAATCTCGCAGATTGCAAAAAGCTTTAACCGGTTTACTGAGAGTATGCGTAATACAGTCAGCCGGATATTGGATGTTACCCAGGAATTGACAGATTCATCTGCGGGGCTGGCGCAAATCAGTTATAAGTTCAGTGAAACAATCCATAGTCAGGATCATGAGACGAGCCAAATCGCCACGGCCATTAACGAAATGGCTGCGGCGGCAGGAGAGGTCAGCCGTCATGCGGCGGAAGCGGCACAGTCCAGTGCGGAAACGGATGCTGGCATTCAGACAACACAGTCAGCGGTTAACACAGCAGTTAATGATATACAGCAGCTCTCCAGTAAGCTTGAAGCGGCTGCCAGTACTATGAGCCAGTTAAAGGATGGTGCGCAGAATGTTGGTGGAGTGATTGATGTCATTCGTGGTATTGCTGAGCAGACTAACTTGCTCGCCTTGAATGCGGCCATTGAAGCTGCCCGTGCGGGAGAGCAGGGGCGTGGTTTTGCGGTTGTTGCCGATGAAGTCCGAACCTTGGCTGCACGCACCCAGCAATCAACAGAAGAAATAAGAGACATGATTGAACAATTGCAGGCTATTTCAGAAAAGGCGGTAGAGACGATGGGGCAGAGCCAGCAACAGGCCGAGCACAGTGTTAGTCAGGCCAGAAACGCAAGTGAGTCGCTGGATAATATTGTGCAGTCTATTTCTTCGGTCAATGATATCAACACGCAGATTGCCGCCGCCTCTGAGGAGCAGTCGCAGGTGGTTGCCAGTATTGATCAGAGCATTACGGCGATAAAAGATTTGTCCGAGCAGACGGTTAGCGATGCGCAACAAAGTGATAGCCTGAGCCAGGAACTGGCTGGCATTGCAACTGAGCTTCAGACCCAGCTAAAACGTTTCAAGGTTTGAATTTATTTCAGCTGTGGCTTTAAAGTCCCTGATAGGATATCCGTAAACCCCTCGTTTTTTCAGACGGCTATTTAATTTTTGCCCCTTTCTCCCCGAGGGGTGAAGGCTGGGATGAGGGGGATAGGTCCGAGCTGGATTCTTGACCCCTCAGCAGCCCTCTCTCAGTCCTGGCTCAGCTTGCCTAATCTAAACGCCAAATAAATATCCAGAAAAATCAATAAAATAAATCACCTACTGAAATACTAGGGGTTGAAATATTAGTGATCACTAATATATAATATTGGAAATTAACAAAAGAAGGATAGTACGATATGTACAGGAGTATAAAAGAACTCGACGCCCCGGAACTAGCTCAGCGTCTTGATGATCAGTCTGATGATATTCACGTTATTGATGTGCGAGAAATCAATGAATTTAGCCGCGGTACCATGCCCGGCGCTAAAGTCATACCGATGGCCAGCATTCCTGTACGTCTGGATGAACTGCAGCAGGACAAGGAACTGATTATTATCTGCCATAGCGGTGCTCGTTCTGCCCAGGTTTGCATGTTTCTGCAACAGCAGGGTTTTGATAATGTCTTCAATCTGCGTGGCGGGCTGATGTCCTGGGCGCGTCTTGGTTTGCCCATTGAGCAACCGCAGGCTGTTTAATCTTCGTTGGGTTTAATACCCCGCCCGCTTGCGGCGGGGAAATCGGTCAACAAATTCCTCCGACAAGTCCTGTTTTAGGAGTATAAAATAAGCAGTGCTATAGTTAAGGGCATAGCAGTGATTCCTGCTGAGTAGTGATTCTTTAAACTATCAGGAGCCGGCTCATGCCACGATCCAAACTGGAGGAAATACTCGATCGCATACACGGGCTGGAAACTCAGCTGGAGCAGGAGTTTGATCAACTGCTGGCCGAGAAACGATCTCAATTCAAATATACACTGAAAAAAGGTAGAGTTATCTTTGATGAAGGTGTACATGAATTGCAACGGCGTTATCGCACCGAACTCTGGGTTTATCTGCGTGACGCCCGACTGGTTCATATTTTAACCGCACCCATAATTTACAGTGTGGTATTTCCGCTGCTGTTGCTGGATCTGTTTATTTTTTTCTATCAGCAGATCTGTTTTCGTCTTTATGGAATTCCTCTGGTACCGCGCGCTGATTATCTGGTGATCGATCGGCAACATCTGGCCTATCTGAATATGATTGAAAAATTCAATTGTATGTATTGTGGCTATGGTAACGGTCTTATCGAATACGTGCGTGAAGTGATTGCCCGAACAGAACAATACTGGTGTCCGATTAAACATGCGCGGCGTACGCCCAATCCGCATTACCGGAGCGGAAACTTTGCCGATTATGGTGATGTTGAAGCCTACCAGAAAAAACTGGAACAGCTGCGGGAACGACTCCGCGCCGAATAGCCGTAAATGCTCAGATCTATTTTGCCGCTGCTGACGGTGGTTGAAAATATCCGTTTCCTGGTTTTTTGATTTCGCTATAACGCGCTATTATAAGTCGTATGAATCCATTACCTTATCTTCTCTACACGGCTGCGCAAACTCGGGAGCTGGATCGTCTGGCGATCGAGGAACACGGCCTGTCTTCCAGTGTGCTGATGGAACGGGCTGGCGAAGCTGCTTTTTCCCTGTTGCGCACTCGCTGGCCGGATATCCGGCGTATTAGCGTGTTCTGTGGCTCCGGCAATAATGGCGGTGATGGTTTTGTGCTGGCGCGATTGGCGCATGAAAATGATTTTGCTGTCAGCGTGTTTCAGGTGGGAGAGAGTCACAAGTTAACAGGGGATGCGTTGGCGGCCATGCAGCGTCTGCTGGGCGCGGGGCTGACAACGGTCGAGTTCAACGGCCAGCATCAGCTACAGGCTGAATTGATCGTCGATGGCCTGCTGGGGACGGGGTTACATGGTGATGTAAGTACAGCGTACCGCAAGGCCATCGAAGTCATCAATGACAGTGCTTGCCCGGTGCTGGCGCTGGATCTGCCCTCTGGCCTGAATGCCGATACCGGTATGGTTTGTGGCGTTGCCGTGCAGGCGGCCTGCACGATTTCTTTTATCGGCCTGAAAAAGGGTTTATTGACAGGCGAAGCCGTACAGTATTGCGGTGAACTGTATTTTTCTGATCTCAATGTTCCCAAAACCATTTACACACAGCAAACGCCGGCTGCGCGGCGGCTGGATTATGCGCGGCTGAAAAAATCTCTACAGCCACGTCCTCGTCATGCGCATAAGGGGGATGCCGGTCATGTGTTATTAATCGGCGGTGATCACGGTATGAGTGGTGCCTTGCGTCTGGCGGGGGAGGCGGCCTTGCGCAGCGGTGCAGGTCTGGTGAGTCTGGCCACGCGGGAAAACCATGCTGCGCTCATCAGCAGTGGTCGGCCTGAACTGATGAGTCACGGGCTGGAACAGGCCTGCGATCTTGAACAGCTGGTCGATCGTGCGACGGTGATCGTCATCGGTCCGGGTTTGGGGCAAGGCGACTGGGGCAAGGATATGCTGGGCTATGTAGTGGCCTGTGGCAAGCCGCTGGTGCTGGATGCTGATGCCCTGAATCTCATGGCCAGCGGGCTGTTACCCGAGGTCATGTTGCGGGCTGCCAATCGGG
>JAADGZ010000042.1:0-2558 GCA_013152045.1 Gammaproteobacteria bacterium | reverse complement strand
CGCGCCTGTTGGGGCAGAGTGTTGAGCAAATACAGCATGATCGCTTTACTGCGGTCAGCGCATTGCAAGAAAAATATGCGGGTATCTGTGTTCTCAAGGGTGCGGGAACGCTGGTGGCCGATAAAACCGGGATTGGGGTTTGCAATGCAGGCAACCCGGGCATGGCCAGCGGTGGCATGGGCGATGTCCTGTCCGGAATTATTGCTGCCTTGATGGCACAGGGGATCGCAGAGGGACAGGATTGTTCTGATGTTTGTTCTGAGGCGGCGCAACTTGGCGTCTGCCTGCATGCACATGCCGCCGATATTGCGGTAAAAACGGTTGGTGAGCGGGGTTTGATCGCCAGCGATCTGATGCCGGTTATTCGGCGCCTGGTTAATCCTGCCTGATGTTGAAAGATATGAATATTCTACTGGCGGATGAAGCGGCGACAGAAAAGTTGGGGCAGACGTTTGCAGCGGTGTGTCCGCCTCGTTGCCTGATTTTTTTGTACGGTGATTTGGGCACGGGAAAAACCACCTTTAGCCGCGGTTTCCTGCGTGGTCTGGGTTACGCTGGCCGGGTTAAGTCACCCACCTACACCCTGCTGGAACCTTATGAAATTCAGACAAAGAATGAACGGGCGGTGCGTCATGTTTATCATCTTGATCTTTACCGGCTTGCTGATCCTGAAGAGTTAGCCTACCTGGGGGTAGAAGACTGCTTTGCTGATGAGGCGATTTCTCTGGTGGAATGGCCGCAGCAGGGCGAAGGCATGTTGCCGCCAGCGGATGTTAATATTTTGCTCCAGTATCAGGATGCGGGACGCTGGTTGCAGATACAGGCGGGTACCGATAAAGGTCGGCGTATTATGCAGTCCTTGCAAGCACCAGATTTGCAACTATGACCTCCTTCTCAGCCTTGTTGTATGCCTGCTTGTCAGCATTTCTTCGCCAACGCTAAAGAGGTACGCTATTTTGGCAAGGCTGCATCAATAATGCCCAAATAGGGCAACTTTTAATAAACCTCTATAAGAAAACAGTCTATCCCTATAAAAATATTGAGTTTTTTACTTGAAAAATCTGTATTCTTATGCACAATTAGACTATTCAAGATCTAAAAGGGGATAAATACAGGACATGAGGCGGATACTGGCATTTATTACGCTATTTTGTCTGGTGACGAGCAGCTTTGCCGTTGAGATTAAAAATGTTCGCATGTGGCCGGCGCCGGATAATACCCGGCTGGTGTTTGATCTGAGTGCACCGGTGGAATATACCCTCTTTTCCCTGAAGGCACCGAATCGGGTGGTTATTGATCTGAAATCCAGCCGTTTCTCCGGCCAGCTCGCCCACTTCAACTATGCCGGGACGCATATCCGCGCGATCCGTTTTGCCCGGCGCAAGCAGGGCGAACTACGCTTTGTCATTGATCTCGACAGCAAAGTACAGCCGAAAAGCTTTATTCTCAAACCTCAGGGAGAGTATGGCCATCGCCTGGTAATCGATCTGTATCAGGCTAAAAAGCAAGCCATCAAAACGCCTCGCAAGTCCTATTCTCTGCGCCAGAATGGCAAACGTAATGTCATTATTGCGATTGATGCCGGACATGGCGGCGATGACCCTGGTGCTATCGGTCAACGCGGTACGCGTGAAAAAGACGTAGTGCTAGCAATTGCCAAGCGCTTGGAGAAACTTGTTCGCAAGGAACCGGGTATGACGCCGGTGATGATTCGTAAGGGCGATTATTATGTCGGCCTTAAACAACGGGTCAGGATTGCGCGGAAAAAGCGGGCCGATTTATTTGTTTCTATTCATGCCGATGCATTTCGAAATGGCAAGGCGCATGGTTCCTCGGTGTTTGTATTGTCGGAGCGAGGAGCTAGTAGTGAGGTGGCTCGTTTTCTGGCGCGTTCAGAAAACCGCTCTGATCTGATTGGTGGTATCAGCCTGGATGACAAGGATGATCTGTTGAAAATGGTGCTGGTGGATATGGTTAAAAATTCCACCATCGAAGACAGCCATGATGTTGCATCACGGGTATTGCGTAACCTGAAAACCGTCAACCACCTGCATAAATCGCGGGTTGAACGAGCAGGTTTCCGGGTACTCAAGGCACCGGATGTGCCATCTATCCTAGTGGAAACTGCATTTATTTCCAATCCGGCAGAAGCGCGCAAACTAAGAAGTAGCCGCCATCAGCTGATGCTGGCTAAGGCTATATTGAAAGGCGTGCGCGGTTATTTTCATGCCAACCCGCCTCCCGGCACACTGCTAGCGCAGCAGAAAGCAAAACAACACATTATTGCTCGCGGTGAAACCCTGTCAGGAATCGCTGCCCGCTATCGTGTCAGTATTGCCTTACTGAAACGCAGCAACGGCTTGCGCAGTAATACCTTACAGGTGGGCAAGGTACTGCATATTCCTGTCAGTTAAGACCGCTCGCCCTGAGCTTGTCGAAGGGTTTCTAGCAGGTTGTTGGGCTTCATTTCATTCAGCCCAACCTACGACTGCGCAGTAATGTCTTGCAGGTGGGCAAGGTACTGCATATTCCTGTCAGTTAAGACCGTTCGCCCTGAG
>JAADGZ010000279.1 GCA_013152045.1 Gammaproteobacteria bacterium | reverse complement strand
ATTCCCATAGTTAATAAGCCCAATGCCAGCACCATTAAGATACTAAAACGCAGAGCCGTAAATTGCACATAATCAAGCAACACATCCCGAATGCCTACCCAGGCATGAATGAGAACAAAAAAGAAAAACAGCAGGCTGGCAATCGACACGACTGGCTGACTCATCAAGTGATGCAAGTGTGTGTAATCAAGTGTGGGACCTGTCACAATCATGAATAATGCGACAAGCAAATAGAGTCCAATATAAGCGCCACTGAGTCGCTGCAACAACCAGGCACGCATACCTTGTGCGCGAATACTCATAATAGTATCCTCATTACGATCACGACAAATATGATCAGCCCGGCGAGTATCACGCTTAAAGCACTGGCGCGAGCCATTCTCAAATTAACCCCTATATCCAGATCCAGTAGTAAAAACCGAATTCCGGCAAAAAAATGGTGCGTTAGCGAATACAGCAGTATCAGGGCAAACACACGCACAAACAGATTATCGAAAAAGGCGTAAACCTGGGCAAAGGATTCGGGACTACGTAAAGATAATGACAAGGCATAAATAAGGAAGGGAATACTTAGGAATAATAAAATCCCTGATATTCGATGGAGAATAGACGCTACACCGGTCACTGGCAAACGTATTTTTAGCAAATTAAGGTACTTGGGACGGTGAGTTTTTGTTAGCATCAGGGGTCCGGTTTTATCCATCTTTATTATTAATGCAAATTGTACACGATTGAACGCAAAATGCTGATTGGTTTGCTTAATCCTGCGTAGCCATATAATAATAGATTAAGAACCGGGATCCGACAAATTACAAGCTTGAGATTATATTCTGGTGATTTTATGAACAGCCCCACAAATAACGTTATAAATAGCTCATGGCAAAACTTTCTTTCTGACAACAACGCAGAAATTGAGCAGGGCCAAGTTGTTTCCTTTGGTAACCCGGAGCAGGAACGTAAGGCGGTGCTGAGCAGCACCATACTGGCCGATCTGTCTGCGCAGGGACTAATCAAAGTATCTGGTGAAGACTGCGTTGATTTTTTGCAAAATCAGTTCAGCAATGACATTCGGGAAATCAATCCCCAGCTCAGTCAGCTCAATGCCTGGTGTAATGCCAAGGGACGGATGCTGGCAAGCCTGCGGATCTTTCAATTAGGCACCGATTACTTCCTGTTACTGGCGCGCGATCTGCTTGAGGCAACGCTCAAGCGCCTGCGCATGTTTGTTCTGCGCAGTAAGGTAACACTGGAAGATGTCAGCGATCAATGGCTGAGCATTGGCCTGGCCGGTGCTGACGCGCTAACGCTATTAGGCAAACAGTTTGCTAAATTACCAGAAAAAACAAACCAGGTGATACAGGCAAACGAACTGATCGTGATCCGGCTCGCGGGGGACATACCTCGCTTTCAGATTCACGGTCAATTGCCCAACATCAGTACCATTTGGCAAACACTGCAAACAGATGCTAGCCCCGTCGGTTACCCTGTCTGGAGCTGGCTGGAAATTCAGGCAGGAATTCCACATATCGTGGCCAGCACTGCGGAAGCTTTTGTACCACAGATGGTCAACTATTCCACCATCGGTGGCATCAGTTTTACCAAAGGCTGTTATCCAGGACAAGAAGTCGTCGCCCGCATGCATTATCTGGGTAAATTGAAACGGCGCATGTACCTGGCCCATGTTGAAACAGAAACCTTGCCTGAGGCAGGGGAAAATCTATTTTCGGCAGCTGAAGACGAAGCCCAGAGTTGCGGTAAAGTCGTATCCGCTGAGCTAGCCCCCGAAGGTGGAGTCGATTTACTCGCCGTACTTCAGATTGCCGTAGCCGAAACAGTAAAGGAAAAAGGAGAGATCCGTCTGGGTTCAAAAAACGGCTCTATGTTAGGGTTACAGAATGATCCTTATCCTGTTGATAACAAAGCATGATATCCATTGCCATTAATTTAAAGATTCATGCCAATCTGCCGATAAAGAAACAACTCAAATTAGATACATGAGGGAGTAAGTCGTGTCTTCAGTTGAATCATCTTTCTTAAACGGTCTTTTCGATGACCTGGATAAAGGCAGGCTTGTGCTTCCCACCTTGCCCGAGGTCGCACTGAAAGTACGCGACACACTGGAAGACGAAAATTCCTCGATGATGGATGTCGCTCGCGTCATCACTAATGATGCAGCGCTTTCGGCAAGGCTGATTCAAATTTCCAATAGTCCGCTACTGCGGGCCAGCCGCCTGATAGAAACCGTTGAAGCGGCGGTTACCCGCATGGGTAGTAACATGGTGCGCAACCTGGTAACCAGTATTGCCATGGAACAAATGTTTCAGGCCACCACTGATGCTACCGACATACGCTTGCGCGCAGTCTGGGAAAATAGTACCCAGATTGCCGCCATTGCCAGTGCCCTTTCCATACCACAGACTAACCTGCAGGCGGATCAGGCTCTGCTCGCCGGTCTGGTTCATGATATCGGCATCCTGCCCATCCTTAGTCGTGCCGAGGACTACCCTGATCTACTGGATAACGAAGAAGCTCTGGATCGTATTATTGCCGATGCGCATGTAAAAATTGGCGAAGCTATTTTGCGAACCTGGAATTTCCCAGAAGATCTGATCAAGGTCGCGGCCGAACATGAAAATCTAGGTCGTCGTCATAAGGGGCCGCCGGACTATGTTGATATCGTTATTGTCGCCAATATGCAGGACGCCTATGGCACGGATCGCGCTTACGCCCAGGTAGACTGGAATACTGTTCCGGCCTTTGAACAATTGGGCATGGAAACCGATGTCAGTGCCGTGGATATGGATGAGGCTAATAACGAAATTGAAATGGTAAAAAATGCACTGAGCGGGTAAATTTTAATACATTGCCCCGCAGCTTGCTGCGAGGTATTAATCTATAGCGTACTGATGTTGATGGGTTTCGCTTCGCTCTACCCATCCTACCGTTTTTCACTGCAAGCAGCGGGGAATTAAATTTTGCTGTCTGCTTCTATCAGCTGCGCTTCGACTTTTTTCAGATCCTCTTCCGTATCCACACCTGGCCCCGGAATCTCCACCGCTTCAGGAACAACAATGTTTCCACCATGCCAAAGTACTCGTAACTGTTCCAGTGATTCTGCCTCTTCCATCATTGCTGCTGATTGATTGACATAGGTTTTAATGTAACCGGCACGGTAGGCATAAAGACCGATATGGCGGTAATGTTCAACCTGCGCTGATATTTTAACGGCTTGCTGATCGAATTCTCCCCGAGACCAGGGGATCGGGGCACGACTAAAGTACAGCGCGCGTTCATTTTTATCCCTTACTACTTTGACGATATTGGGATCAAAAATCTCGTCGCTTTTATGAATACGCGCGCACAGGGTCGATACCTGGGCATCCGGGTTATCCTGCAAAGCCTGCGCAACCTGCGTGATACAGGCTACCGGCATTAGTGGCTCATCCCCCTGCAGGTTAACAACGATATCGTTGTCATCAAAGGCGCAGATCGACACCACTTCCGCCAGTCGTTCCGTACCCGATGAATGTGTATCGGCGGTCATGCAAACCTTGGCATTGAAGCTTTTGGCCGCCGCATGAATACGCGCATCATCGGTTGCGATAATCACGTCTTCGGCACCGCTTTGACAGGCACGAAGATAAACATGCTCCAGCATGCTTTTGCCCGCCAACAAACGCAACGGTTTACCGGGCAGGCGCAAGGAAGCATAGCGCGCCGGAATCACCACACGATAGGACATAAACTTAGACTTCTTCTTCGGCATCAAGCTGGCGAGCTTCCTCCTCCAGCATAACCGGAATATCGTCACGAATAGGGTAAGCCAGACGATCAGCCTTGCAAATCAATTCATTGTTTTCTTTTTTATAAACCAGCGGCCCTTTGCAAACCGGGCAGGCCAATATATCTAGTAGTTTCATATCCATATTATTTCTTCTCTAACAGGTTGAGTAGTTGCACATCAAAGTCGTTGTTCATTTCAATTTCAATTGGTAAATACCACATGTTCTGACCAGCAAAACGCTGACATTTAACCGCATCTTTTTCAGTCATCAGCACTGGTTTGTCATCATCAAATAGCAATTCATCGGCACAGAAAAGATGGTGATCAGAAAAACGATGTTCGATCACGTTTAGACCTTTGCGACGCAAATGTTCAAAAAATCGATCTGGATTGCCAATCCCGGCCAGCACATGCACATCCTTGCCCGCCATTTCGCTAAGCGCACAAGTCTTTTCACTGTCGTTTAGATTAACCAGCGTCTCACCCTGATAACGCATGGCATATTCATCACCAATAGCTGAACCATTGGTAATCAAAAAATCTACCTTTTCTTTTCTTGCAATCGGTTCGCGCAGCGGACCCGCCGGCAAACACAGACCATTGCCGAATCGGCGCATGCCATCGATCACCACAATCTCAATATCACGTTCCAGGGCATAATGCTGTAAACCATCATCACTGATAATAATGTCACAGCCAGAATGCTTTTGCAGTAGTTCGCCAGTCAAACCCCGGTTGGGTCCCACTGCCATCGGACAGCCACTGCGGCGAGAAATCAGGATGGCTTCATCCCCCACCATCACCGGATCAGCATCGGGACGCACCTGCTGCGGCCAGCTCCGAGCCTTGCCGCCATAGCCTCGGCTAACGATACCCGGCGCATAACCCGAACGTTTCAGCAACTGGGCAATATGTACTACCACCGGGGTTTTGCCGGTTCCACCCACGCTCAGATTGCCAACCACAATAACCGGCACGCTCAGGCGATAACGTTTTCGCAGGCCCATTCTGTAAGCCAGGCGTCGGACAAAGATCAGGCCACAAAACACCCAGGTCAAAGGCCGCAAGGTCAGCGTTAATAGGTTATTGTTATACCAGCAGTGTTCAAGTGACTTTGCAAAAAACATGGTTTTTTATAATTCAGTAAATTGCAGGCGATGCAATGTTGCATAATGGCCGCCTTTAGCCAGCAATTGTGCATGGCTACCCGTTTCGACAATACGCCCATGATCCATCACCACAATAACATCCGCCTGTTCGATGGTTGATAGCCGATGGGCAATAACCAGGGTTGTTCGATCCTGCATCAGCTCTTCCAGGGCACGCTGAATGAAACGTTCGGACTCGGTATCCAGCGCCGAAGTCGCCTCATCCAGAATCAGTACCGGCGCATCCTTGAGAATAGCACGGGCAATCGCCAGCCGCTGACGCTGCCCGCCCGATAGCAAAACACCATTTTCGCCCACCATGGTTTGCATACCCTCAGGCAATTTTTCGATAAATTCCAGCGCGTACGCGGCTTTTGCGGCCCGTTGAATATCATCGTCGGTTGCCGACTCCAGTGCGCCATAGGCAATATTGTGCGCAATAGTGTCATTGAACAAAGTCACATGCTGGCTGACCAGGGCGATATGGGAGCGCAGGTTTTCCAAACTCAAATCACGGATATCACAACCGTCAAGCTGGATCTGTCCAGAACAGGCATCATAGAAACGCGGCAACAGGCTGACCAGGGTGGTTTTACCTGCACCGGATCGGCCCACAAAGGCTACCTTCTGCCCCGGTTCGATCTGTAAATTAATCTCATGCAGGATATCCTCTCCCTGCGGGGTATATTTGAAGCTGATCTGCCGGTACTGAATTTCACCGCGAACCTTATCCAGCAGCTTATCGCCCTCATCCACTTCAGCTTTGCGATCCAGAAAATCAAACACACTCTGGGCAGCGGCGATACCTCGCTGCAGGGTGGCATTGACCGTGGTCAGGCGTTTGGCATGCTGCATCAACAACAACATGGCGGTAAGGTAGGAACCGAATTCACCGACCTGCATGTCAAGCTGAAAGGCAAAGAAAATCATCAGCGCAAAGGCAATGGCGACGATAAACTGAATCACCGGCGAACTCAGGGCGTTGGTGACGGCCAGACGCAGAAACTGACGCCGGTTGTGATTATTGATCTTGTCAAATTGGCTACTCTCATAACCCTGTCCGCCAAATATTTTGATTTCGCGGTTAGCTTCAATGACTTCCTCTGAAACTGTGGAAACACTGCCCATGGACTTCTGAATCCGATGACTCAGTTTGCGGAAACGCTTGCTGATATAGACGACCAACCCGGCCAGCAGCGGAGTCACTGCAATCAGAATCAAGGTCAGCCAGACACTGTAGTACATCAACATGATCATCAGCGCAATGATGGTCAGGCTGTCCCGGATCAACACAGTAATCACCGAGGAAGACGCCTCTGCCAATTGCTCTACGTCATAAACCATTTTCGACAGCAGCATACCGGAAGAAGAAGTATCGTAGAAAGTAACCGGTAGATGCAAAAGCTGGCTGAATAACTGCTTACGCAAATCACGGATCACACTGCGAGCGACAAAGGCCATGCAATAGTCGGACAGGAAGCTGCCGATGATACGGACTGCGAAAATGGCAATAATAACCAGCGGGATCCATTGCAGCACCGTGGGATCTTTTTTAACAAAACCATCATCGAACAACGGCTGGATGATGCGGGCAAAGCCTGCTTCAGTAGCGGCGAACAAAATCATGCCCAGGATCGCCAGGACAAAGGCTCTGCTGTAATGCCTGACATAAGCCAGCAGACGCCGATAAACCGCAGCGCCGGTCGTTTTCTGTTGTGTATCCGACATAGCGTTCAGTGGTGGCTAAGCCGGGTAGAAAAGATCAGGTGCACCAGCCCCAGCTGCCGAGCCGCATCCATTGCCCGCACCACAGTTTGATAAGGTGTATTGCGATCTGCGCTAATAATAAGTTTAGGCATTCTTTTATCATCCGCCTGCTGCGCACGCAGCTCACGAATACCCTGTTTCAATGTTTCGATCGTATTATCCTTGAGCTTGCGCTGGTTAATAAAATAACGACCCTGACTGTCAATGCTAATTTCAATAACAACGGGTTCGTGTTGCGCTTCTTTACCACTGGCTTCAGGCAGCTCAATACTGATCTCTGACTTCCGGTTAAAGGTGGTTGAAACCATAAAAAAAATCAATAATAAAAAGACCACGTCGATCAATGGCGTCAGGTTCAGATCCAGTTCCTTATTCCGCTTTGGACTGAAATTCATGCCGTATTATCCTTTCTGGCACGCACCTCTCGATTTCCATGCATCACATCGACAATCTTCAGCGCTTCCTCTTCCATCACCAGAACCAGTTCATCTACCCGGCCACGGAAAAAGCGGTAGAAAATCAGACTGGGAATAGCAACGGACAAACCCGCAGCCGTAGTAATCAAGGCTTCGGAAATTCCGCCGGCCAGTACTCCCGGATTGCCCACACCATGCAGGGTAATGGCAGCAAATACCTTGATCATGCCGATCACCGTGCCTAATAACCCCAGTAGTGGACTCACCGAAGCAATCGTGCCCAGGGTGTTGAGATAACGCTCCAGTTCCATCACCACCTGACGACCAGTATCCTCGATAGCTTCCTTCATGATTTCCCGCGGATGATTACGATTAACCAATCCGGCGGCCAGAATGCGGCCAAGCGGTGAATTTTTAATCAGGGCGTCGATATGCTCATCATCCAGCATGTCGCTTTTATGCCATTGCCAAACTTGAGCAACCAGGTGCAGGGGCGCAATACGCTTACGTTGCAGAGACCAGAAGCGTTCTCCAACAATGGCAAAAGCCATAATGGAAGAAAGAATTATCGGCAGCATCAGCCAGCCGCCAGCTTGAACCATTTCAAACACGTCGTTGAAATCCTTGATTTTTTTGATCGATGAGGGGAGAAACCAACATTGCGGCTAACTTTAACAAAGTAACCGCATTGCCGAAAGGGTACAGTTACTATTCAAGCCGGTGAAAGTGCTGACAAACATGAAATTCAGAAAGAATTCCAGAAATGCCCGTTGGTGTGCCGAAACAGCTGCGGCTGCCGATGCTCTCCCGTCCCCAGGGTAAAACTAATCGCACCACTGGCCCAGCTCTGATAATAAGGAATCTTTCGTAAACGATAACGCGCCAATACACTCGGGTGAGGAAAACCATAACGATTGCGATAGCCGGTTGGAAACAGGACATAACGCGGTGAGACCGAATCGATAAATATTGCCGTAGACGAGGTTTTACTGCCGTGATGCGGAGCCACCAGGATCTCGGCCTGTAACTCATGCCCATAACTGCGAACAAGCTGACGCTCAGCTTTCTTTTCAATGTCCCCGCTCAACAGCAGGCGTTGCCCACCCGCCTCTACCTGCAGAACACAGGATCGATCATTGCGCCGCAGCTGGGTCGTCAAGGGAGGGTGCAAGAGACGAAACGCCACCCCGTCCCAGTTCCATTGCTGTCCACGATGACAGGCAGAAATTGACTGAATAATGCCTTTTTTCCTCGCCCGTTGCGGATCGCTAGCCAGTATTTTTTGCACTGGAATCTGCGCCAGCAGGCTTGCCGCACCACCAAGGTGATCATTATCAGCATGGCTCAGAATCAGCCTGTCAACCCGTTGAATACCCTGGTTCCGCAAAAAAGGGATCAAGACCGCATCGCCCATATTAAAACTTGCCCCAAAGCGCGCTCCTGTATCAAACACCAGCACATGATGTCGGGTTTGCACTACCGCCGCCAGTCCCTGCCCCACATCCAGCAGAGTAAAACGCGCCTGATCCTGCAAAGGCAACTGGAATCGGGCAAACAGCACCGGCAGCAACATCACCCCGCCCAGCCAGCGGGCGGGGATACCCCGCGGTGCCAGTAGCCAGAGCATCCCCAAAAGACTCAGCAGTAGTGCCGGCAAAGACAGTACAGATGCAGACCAGGTCGCAAAGGGAACCGCCGCCAACCAGGAAAGATAGTCGCTCAGCCGGTCCAGCAACCAGCTTGCCGCCAGTAGCAAAAATGCCGCCCAATCCGGGTTAATAAACAACAGCAGGCTGCCCAACAGACTCAGAGGGGCAATGAGCAGACTCACCAGCGGGATAGCAACAACATTCGCCAGCGGCGCGATTAGCGACACCTGCTGAAAAAATAACAACAACACCGGCATCAACCCCAGCGTCACCCAGTACTGGCTGCGCCACCACTGCTGCCACTTATCCGGCTTACCCACCCGTGCAGCCAACCCATAAACAATGACCCAAACCGCCAGAAAGGAGAGCCAAAAACCGGCTGACATAACCGCCAGTGGATCGAGAGTTAACACCGCTAGCAGCGCCAGCGCCAGGGTGCGACCAGGACTGAGAGGCCGGTTAAAGATAATCCCTAACATGACGACCGAGAGCATGATCAGCGCACGCTGTGTCGGGATAGAAAACCCCGCCAGCGCGGCATAAACCAGTGCCGCCGCCATTGCGCCCCAGGCGGCGGCCCGGGGCGCAGGACAGGACAGCATTAGCAGCCCGGAAAAACGCCAGAGCCAATTCAGCAACAGGAACATCAGACCGGCTACCAGCCCAATATGCAAACCAGAAATTGCCACCAGATGACTGGTACCGGTTTTTCGCAACCACTGCCATTGCTCGGTGCTAATCAGGCTGCGATCACCGATAGACAATGCCAGCAACAGGCCGGTGCTGTGGCTGGTGCGGGTGATTCTTATAATTTGGTCGCGGATTTTTTCCCGCAGACAAAGCAAAAAACAACTTGAACCTACATCTGTTAACTTATGATTATCATGGGATTTTCTAATATAGCCTGTGGCACGAATACGATGCTGAAACAACCAGCTTTCATAATCGAAACCTCCTGGATTCATCAGGCCCCGGGGTCGCTTTAGGCGAACCTGCAACTGCCAGTACTGGCCAGCATGCAGATTCTCATGCCGGCCCGCATGGTACCAGCTGAGGCGTACGCGTCCTGGCGAGGGGAAAGTCTGCCCATTGCGTGACAAACTTTCAATCTCAAACTCAAACCGTTTGCGACGAAAATTTTGCTCAGGCAAACTGCTAATCCGTCCCCGGATCAGCACATCCTGGCCCTCAAGTTCCAGCGGCAATGAATGGGCAAGGATCAGTTGCGCCTGCAGCAACATCCAGCAGGCACCCGCAAGCCACCAGCCCGTCAGACGCCAATAGCCTGGCAACAACAGCAACAAAGGAAAAGCCAGAAGCAGCAATATCGACCATTCAATCGCCGGCAAAACCTGCAGCCACTGAAGTGATAGAATCCCGGCCAGAAAGGCCATAACACCGGTTCGAAGGGGGAATCCTGAACGCATTTTTTCATCCTTGAAGATTTGCGTGGAAAAATTTGTATTCTGGTAATAAAAAAACAGGGCCAGATCAATTACACTATGCGATTACATCCTGTTTCGCCGCTACGACACTAACATATTATTTGCAATGCCAAAAAAATTCATCAAACGTTATATGCCGGATCATAATAAAATCCGCAATAATCCCCAATTAAACCGTTTTTTTGGCACCCTGCTCCATGATCCCAACTTGCTGCACCTGAATCGACGTTCGGTCTCCGGTGCTTTTGCCGTTGGCCTATTTATGGCTTTTGTTCCAGTACCCTTCCAGATGTTTCTGGCCGCCGCTGGTGCTATTTTGTTTAGAACCAATCTACCGATTGCCGTTGGTCTGGTCTGGGTATCTAATCCGGTCACCATGCCGCCGCTGTTCTATTTCTGCTACAAAATCGGCACCTTTATATTACAAACACCGGTGCATCATATTGAGTTTGTACTCTCCGTCAATTGGCTGATGACCGAACTGGCCACTATCTGGCAACCCTTTTTGCTGGGCTGTTTTGTCGTCGGCAGTCTCAGCGGCCTGATTGGTGCCACCGCCGTGCGCCTGCTCTGGCGTCTGCATGTTATCCGCCATATGAAACAACGGCGACTGCGAATGAAAAAAATCTGACGCTGCGGCAAAGAATAAACCCCAAGCAAACGGCAAAATATTCTTAATCTGTATTGGCCAGAACTTCTGGTTCCCACGCAGGAGCGTGGGAACGAGAGAACCGCTCTCCCCCTGTATTGATTCCTGCCGCGCTTTTCATCCTGCAACCACACGGCCTCGCTAACACCATAAAAAGTGAAAGTTTCGATTAACTGTCAATTAACGGCAACAAATAGCTTCTAAACTTTTGCGCATGAGGCCAAAGATATTTGACTTGCATATGGATAGGCAAGGCTTGCTGTAAATATTGAAAGTGACGGCCTGTTGTTGGAGCTGTGTCTGTTGCAAATTTTCAAACCGCAATAAAAGAACAGCCGTTTAACTTCTTTAAACTTCAATATTTATGGAGACGCACGAATGAAAAATACAAAACTTAAAATAATAGCCGCCGCGATGAGCTTTACGCTGGCCGGCGCTTTTGCCGGTCAGGCCATGGCTCATTCATCACAGACAACACGCGACCAAGATAACGATGACAGCCCAGCACTGATACGCAACAATGCAATAAAAAGTGTTAGTGACGAAGCCAATGATGAAAATCACACACACCGAGGTATTCATGAACGGCATGAAAAATTAAAAATAGCCCTCTGGGGTGATGAATTTTACAACGATGACCCGGCAAAAAAACTGGACAGCATCAAACAGACGATCAAGTCCATGAATCAACATGATCTTGATTTTACTTTGTTTGCCGGGGACACCAAAAATGGTCACACCCTATGTACTGACACCGCTATCGGTCAGAATATTGTTGACATTTTCAATGCGCTCAATGCACCAACATTATATTCTGTCGGTGACAATGAATGGACCGACTGTCATCGAATCAGCAATGGCAGCTATGATCCTCTCGAACGCCTGGCTTATGTCAGAAAAGTTTTCTTTAGCAACAACACCAGCCAGGGCACGCATCCCGTAAAAGTAAAACGTCAGGGTGATCTTGGACTGGCCTATAGTGAAAATAGCCGTTTTGTAAAAAGTGATGTTGAGTTTGTTGCCCTGCATATCCCTGGCAGCAATAACAACCTGGTCGCCACCAGCAAACAATGCCACAAAAAATCAAATCGTAGCCAGACCGACTGTGATGCAGCGACGGCTGAATACAGAGCGCGCAACAAAAAAAATGTTGAATGGCTGAAAGGATCGTTTGCCAAAGCCAGATCGAACCACTACGCCGGTATTGTTGTTGTCATACAGGCAGATGTGTATTTTCCTTTCGAATTAAGCGATGGTGGCTATCAGGATGATTTCCTGCCCAACCTGAATGAAAAGAATGGCTACACCGATTTTTTCAACACCCTGATCAATGAAACACATAACTATAATGGACAGGTGCTGCTGGTACACGGCGATTCGCATTATTTCAAAGTTGACAAAGCCATGTTCAATACCGATGGCTCACTCACCCAAAACTTTACCCGGGTTGAAGTTTTTGGCAACAAGGATAACAGCTGGGTTGAAATGACGGTTGATCCAGAAAGCAAAAACGTCTTTTCATTTGCACCCGTTATTCTGAAATAAGGTTGAAGTCTATCTTGCAGGGTGCCTGGCAGCAGGCACCCATGCAGATAACCTTTATAATAAAT
>JAADGZ010000098.1 GCA_013152045.1 Gammaproteobacteria bacterium | reverse complement strand
TCTACGGCACCGGCCAGCTGATGCACATCATCGGACTGGCCTGGTCAGGCGGTTACGGCGTGCAACGAAAAACCGCCGGCGCAGAACAGGGGCTAAAACAATTTGAACAAATCGCCGGTATGGGCCTGATGGGACTAGGCGGGCTAATCTCGATTATCGGTGGCATTATTTTTCTGGTGGTAGTTTATAAATCCCTCAGAGCGGGAAGAACCAGCTAAAAGTTTTCAGAAAAATAACTAAGCGTCGTCCTCAGCTTCCAGACTATAACGTTTTATTTTTCGCCACAGGGTCGACTTGTTAATACCCAGTATGCTGGCTGCCATAGCACGGTCACCATTGCACTCACTTAAAGTCTTGCGAATAAAATAAGCTTCTATGTCATCAAGACTTTGCGGCGACATATAATCAAGCGTTTTCCCCAAAGCAACCTTCTCGCCCATCATATTTTGCGGCAGAACATCCATCGAAATTTTATCGCCGACACTCATAATAATCATGCGTTGCACAATATTTTCCAGTTCACGTACATTACCCGGCCAGTCATAGCGCAACAGCGCGCCCAGCACATCGGTCATAATTCCACAGGCGGGTTTGTTCAACCGGGCACAATGTTTATTCAAAAAATAATGTGTCAACAAAGGAATATCATCTCGACGTTCGCGCAGCGGTGGCACGTCGATTTCCATCACCATTAACCGGTAATATAAATCTTCACGGAACTCGCCTTTTTGAATAAGATCAGCGATGTTTCGATTACTTGCCGTAATAACTCTGATATCAACTTCTATCGGTGTGGTACCACCCATAGGATAAAAACTGCCATCCTGAAGAACGCGCAATAATTTTGCCTGTAGCGCCAATGATGCATTGTTAATTTCATCGAGAAACAGGGTTCCATTATTCGCTTCTTCAAACAGACCTGTCTTGTTATGTTCGGCACCAGTAAACGCGCCTTTTCGATAACCAAACAATTCACTTTCAATAAGGTTTTCAGGAATTGCCGCACAATTGATAGCTATAAATTTTTTTTCATTTCTATCACTTTGCTCATGAATCTGGCGTGCCACCAATTCCTTTCCGCAACCGCTTTCACCCGTTATCAATACACTACAGTTATGCACAGATGCCACATCAACAAGCTTGTTTACTTTTTCCATGGCCTGCGACATACCGATAAGGTTGCCTTTATCAGACAGTTTTCGGCGGCACTCTCTGAGCCTCTGATTTTCGTTGCTCAAAAGATAATGTTGCAACGCACGTTCAACGGTACATAACAGTTCTACGGTATCAAAAGGTTTACGCAGATAATCAAACGAGCCCTGTTTAAGGGCTTCCAGTGCCGTTTCTACAGTTGCATGGCCGGTCACCATTACCACCTGCATTGTCGAATCCAGCGCAGTCGCAAAATGCAATAAATCCAGGCCACTGGCCCCCGGCATTTTAAGGTCGGTCACCACAACCGATACCGGCGTTTTTGCCATGTAGTCCATGGCAAGATGCGCATTTTCCACACTGACAGTATCAAACTCCATGGATGATTCTGATAACACCTTAACAATCAGGTCGCGCATGCAGCGGTCATCTTCGGCTATCAGCACGACGGGGGTGTAATGCTCGACGTTTAACTGCTCGGCTTCTTCAAGATTACCCTGACTCATATTGTATCTCTGTGTAAATCAATAAACGGAAGTCCAATAATAAAACGCGCGCCATCAACATATTGCGCATCATATCTTATAAACGCACCACGTTTTGACAGCAAAGCCTGTGAAATTGATAACCCCAATCCACTACCCGCGCCAACATCTTTGGTGGTAAAAAAAGGATCAAAAATGTTGCGCCGAATTCCCTCAGGTATGCCAGGCCCATTGTCTTCAACACAAATATAAACATAGTGATCATTTTCCTGCCAGCTACGCAATGTAACTAATGGTGTATCAATACCATCCAGACACTGAATAGCGTTGATAATAAGATTAGTCAAAACGATTTCCAGCTGGCCGCAATTACCTTCAATCAGGGGCAAATCAGATTGCAGCTCCATTTTTATATCAATACCGTAGCGTTGCATACGACACTTCAAAAAAGTATCTGAGATACTAACCAGCAGTTGATTTATATCACAAGATTTACCATCACATATTTCCTGGCTGGCAAAACTCAGCAAATCATTAATAATTTTTGAGCAACGTCGAGTTTCATCTTCAATTATTGTAACGTACTCATGAGACTCGCCCTGTTCCAGCAAATCTTTTTTAAGTAGCTGGGTATAACCCAGTATGCTTCCCAGAGGTGTATTGAGTTCGTGTGCGATACCCGCGGCCAGTTGCCCCATGGCAACAAGTTTTTCACGACTGGCCAGCGTTTCCTGCAACTCACGATTTTCACTGATGTCGAGCAACGTAATAATAGCTTCCATTTCATCTTCGTTTCTGCTGATGAAGGCAAGGTTCAGGGAGAATAAACGCGGCTTTGATTTTATATCCAGAGAAATTTCCAGATTTCGTATCGGTTTTTTGTATAAAAAACTATCACGCAAAATATCACGATCAACTTCTGAAAAACAAATCAGGTCAAACAGATTAATACCGATCAGTGTTTCACCCGTGCTGGAAAAAATCTCATTAGCCAGTTGATTAGCCATGTTGATATTTAAATCATTCGAGACTGTCAGCAATACGCTGGTCAGGCTTTGTAATATCGCATCAATTTTGTCGCGCTCTTTGAGCACACGGCGCTGACATTCTTCAACTGTTTTAAAGGTAGAACCCAGTCTTGCATTAGTGGCGTTGTAATCGTTCAGTAAAGCGCGAACAAATGGTGGCAAAATGGTGGGGACATCTACCGGCAACAACAGACCTTCACGCGCATCAATAATTCGTTTACGCAAGCCCGCCAGCGACCACTGATAAAACAGTAAAACTAAAACCAGCAGCGCCAGCACAGCGAAAATCAGATAAAACCATTGCAGTGCTGTAAACATATTTGCCTGAACATCTAGAAAAGTTTTTATTCGACAGATACCAATTGCTCATGTCGTGCAATTAGTATCTGTCACATTAACACAGATGGCTTCGGCCTGGCATATCATCGATTATTACAGAGCTGTGCAAATTAAAAAACCCAAAACACAAAATGTGGCATTGCACGAAACAATGCCACACTCTATAAATAACGACTTGTATTAAATAATTTTTCGTTCAAAAAACAGATATGGTTGTTTAAAAAATTAACTGCAATGAAGTCGTAAATTGCTTGTAGTCCTGCAAACTGGCATTGCTGGGATCTTCTTCAGCAAAACTAATTGATGCAAATTCTGCGGTGACACGCAGTCGTTGCCCGTCGATATAATAATTGGCACCACCACCAGACCAGGTTCGATCAAGATTAACTGCTTCTAAGCCATAGTCTGAATTCTCAAAGCGAAAATACACCTGCAAGCGACCTATGCCTACTTTTCTGGGAAATAAATATGCGCCCTTGGCATACGAAGCTTTCAGCTGAGTGTTTACCGGTAGCGTTGGATCAGGGTTCAGGTTGATGGCATTTCCTGTGTCATAATCAAAATAAGCGGCTGACAATGTATAGGTGCCTGTAGACATAGGTTGCTCCCAGAATACATCCACAGTGTACGCTGTATAATCGACCATATCAGTCTTATTCGAAAAATCGGCATAGGCGACATTCGGCTGATAGTCATAGGCCATACCGATGGTAAATACTTCACTGGTACCCAGATAGCTACCGCGATAACCGTAGTCATATTCGGGGTCAAGCGGACTCCAGTGAACACGGAGTGTATAACGTGGTGAATTTTTTGGTATGTTGTTGCCATCTCCTTCACGACCATCGGACAGCATAAAGCGATACTGAAATGCCGCATCTGCCAAATTTCCCCAGATGGCATAACCAGTGTCACGTGTACCACCAAACGGTGTGTAGGCAATGGCTTCTGCGCGATCAATGGTCAGAGGCTCAAAACAGGCTTCAAGATTCTCGCGGGAAAAAGTATTCTTGAATCGACCAGCAATGAAACGCACTGCATCACTATAATCCAGTGTGATATAAGCATCACGCCAATACACCGGACGATCATCCTGACCATTACGACTGTCGCCAGCCGCTTCAAGCTGACCATAATAGCCAATCAGATCATTATATTGTCCGGAAAAAGTTATGCGGTTACGGCGTAGAAATGTATCAAAAGAACTACCCGAATTGGTGGGGGAACTGTAACTGCGATACTGCGACCATAACTGCACGGAATAATTGATATTCATAGTACCTTCTTCACCGGCTTGCAGTGAGACACCGGCAGATGCAAAAGAAGGTGCCATTGCTATCAGAATACCAGCAAGCAAACAGCGCTTACGCTGTACTTTTTTTATGTTAGCTAAAGCTAAGTATTTGGTTTTCATTTATCATTTCCCCCGCAGAGATATATAAGGCTTGCTCAACGTATCAAGGTCATCGCCTGCATGACAGGTTGAACAAGCTTGTTGAAGTTTGTCGCGTGGATCGCTATTCATACGGTTATGCGCCATTTTCTCTTTCATCAAACGCGGGTTTCCCTTATGACAACCGGCACATGAATTATTAACACTGGTGTGTTCTGTATGCCAGGGGGCCTTGTTACTGTCCATATCAGGCGCACTTGCGCGGCGGCCATTGTGGCACTTGAAACAACTGGAAGCGCCAATACCACAGGCGTTAGCCAGCGGTATGATGGAAGTGGAAATGCCACTATATACCAGTGATAAGGCTTCACTGCCCCAGCCATCATGCCCGGCTGTCGCTAGCGAAGAGGCATCATTACGATCCTGACTTATAACCAGCAGTGTCGCACCGGAGATCACTACAGCAATAACCAGTAGCGCACGACCAAAATGCCGGATCATGCCTTGTAGAAATACAGTAAATCTAGACATATTTTATTTCTCCCATTCTATTTATATTTATCGTCTGCCCGATACAAACTGCGACAGAATATTGAACCTGATCAATCGTAAAATTATTTGTTAAATTCCAAATCGTATAATGTTTCATCGCGGTATAAATTTTATTGTGTATTATTTATTCTGAATCTTTTGCCTGCGGGTATCGCTTCATCCACGCCGACTGAATGTCTGCTTCACTCAAGCCATCGTTGCACATGCACACCGGACCTTTACGGTATTTAAGCCGGGGCCAGCCGGGTTTTCTTTTCTCGCCCTTAATGTCTGTGTTCGCTTTACCATCATCCACAACAATGGCAGATGAGGTTTTGCCATCCTTGTCTGGTTGCTCTGCCAAACAGGGCATGCCAGGCAAAACCAGCAGCAGTATCAAATGCGTTAATTGTTTAGCGGCACTTACCCTAATCATGTGATACTCACGATAGCCAATCACTAACAAAAACTAAGCAGGATATGTGCCATGTTGTTATCCATCTATAAAACAATGGCATACAGTATTTTTGATAGTTTTAACTGATTGCATTCTATGGCTCGATGCAATGCCAGTGCTAATTTGCAATGTTCCATAACGGCACTGGCTCCTGCAATTGCAACAAACGGTAATGTGTGGCCTGTGCTTCGCTAAGTGCCTGCCGCAAAATGTTCAGCGTCTTTGCGGGCAATTTGTCAGCATATTTCAAACTTTGTAAAAAAGTCCGCTCATAATGTTCTCGCGGCATGACCTCCACCGCCAGTTCAACATCCCAATGAGCATCAGCCTCCGGAAGCGTCAGCGGTATTTTTAGATGCCGGATTTCACCCGCCGGAATACGGGTATCAAACTGCTCTTCAGTCAGCGCCACATTCACCTGCCAGCCGATGACATAACGATGAAATATATGTTCCTTACCTGAATCTTTATTACGCAAACTAAATATCAACGTTACCTTGGGCACCATGTAAGTCGGAAAGTGATGACCGGCACCTTGATTATGCAGAGCAACTTCGACATTCACTGTGTTCACGCCTGTTCGCTTTAACCGCAGTTGAATATCCAGAGCCTGCCGCGTCATATCCGCATCATGAATGCCGCGCCAAAGATGCTGCCGATCCGGCATGTGGCAATTCTGGCAATGTATGCCCTGCTGTGCCTGCGGCGATTGTTGCCACTGATTCCAGGTGTCTTCCTGTAATTTACCGTTGACCCTTGGTGGATTATCCTTTTCATTATGCTGATGGCAGGTGGCGCAGAAACGACTGTCCTGAAAAGCTTTACTGGCTGTAAAACCCGCATGAGGAAAATCACCGGAAGTTGTTTGCGTTGTTTGTTTTGCCGGCGGGCCAAAATATTGATGACGACGTACATGGCAGGCGGCACATACCAGCCCAGCATCGGCCAGGTTTGCTGGCAACCAGTCGGGCAAGGCCTTGTCGGGTGCATTAGGCCAGTTATGTTTTAGAGCCACGAGTGCTTTTTGTTCGGCCAGTGGCGCGTGACAGCGTAAGCACTTATTGCCCGCCTGCTGTGACATAAGCTGTAACTGCCACTGAATGCCCGCCCCCATGGTATGGCTGTGCAAACTGCTTTGCCATTGTTTAAATTGAGCGACATGACACTCACCGCAAGACTGCGGATCAAGTGAAGCTTCCAGTGAAGTAAAAGCGGCGGGCGGTTTACCCTGAGGCGGCAGCACGGCAGGCCAGTGTCTGCTCAAAAATTCGCTACTGCTCGTTTGTTCAGTATCATTTGCCGTACCACGGTCACAAGCTATCAGCATAAAAGCAAGGCCGCACCACACCAGACAAGACATCAGGTAGAGTAGTAGCCTTATAAACTGCCACATAAAAGAGGGGCCCACGGCCTTCCGTGAGCCCAGTTCCTGTTGCATTAATAAAATCCTGCTTTATTTTTATTAACCACCACAGGGATTAGGCGGTAACAGATTTCCACCACCGCTGCTGCCACTACCACCGCCATCTACTGCCGTATTAGAGCCATTCACAGTAACGCCTTTATAGCTCAAATCTTCATCGATAATAGCATTGGCCGATGCAGCATAAGCGTTAGTAATATTACGAGGATTAATACCGGCAGGATCACTGTATTGAAGAAACATGCTGATGCTGCTCTTGTCAGTACGCCATGGTGAATCCCACGGCAATATTGCATTACCATCACTGGCGACCACATTAGATAAAGAATGCCATTCATACATAGCGCCATCATAAAAACGGGTAGGCAGCCCCATAATAACCCCTGTTGCAATACCGGTAATCATGGCGCGGTAAGTCGTTTCACAGTAGGTGTACACCACGTCACCACTCTGGTAAGCGTTGCCGGCACCGACACCCATCAAATCTGCACCTGCAAAACCATCACCATTCGTATCACTATTTCCATCCAGATAAGATTGAATTTCTGCTTTGGACTTGTAGGTGTGGCCTTCGCTGGTATTGAGAATACTGGTATATTGCAGCATTAAAGCACCATTAGGATGACCTTGCGTTGAACCACTATTACGAAAATCGGTATCATCATCCGGGCTATACTCATTGCTACCCGTGCCGGGCGTGCCATTGCCACGAGCATCCCAGATAAAAATACCATCCTTCAGCAAATTCACATCCTGAGCCGGGATGATATTCATCATATCTTCCAGAGATGCCTGTAGTACCATGTTAATTTGAGGAAGATCTTTAACACTGGCGGTGCCGTTCAACGGTGGCGCACTAGCAGTGGCGCTAAAATCTGCTGGCAGCAAATCAGTATTAGTCCCAATCCACTGGTTGCCGCCATTAAGCACTGCCAGATGTTCTTTAGCGGTACCCCAGTAACGGAACATATACCAGCAACGACCCATTTTCATAGAGTTGAAATTACCCGCCGTACCCTGGGCGCAAACAATCATATCTTTTGCTGGATCGATACCGTATTTAGCAAGAAAAGTGTCGATAACACGACCACTGGGAACCATGCTTATGGTTTCGATAACACCGTTAGAACGTGATTCAATCCACTCACTGGGCGCAACCAGATAAGTAGAAACATTCGCATTGCTAGCAATATACTCATAACCGGCTTCACCCGTGGATGTCTGTAAAACCACCAGTCTGCCGGTAATACCAGCAGGTCGACTGGCTTCCCAGTTATCAATCCAGCGCTTGAGTGTATTACCGGTAATCAGGCCGTTAACATTATCATCATAATTATCTGCTGACACCTGAGGAATATCAGTCACCTTCGCAGCTGTCGCACCGCTAGATTTGCCCAGATCGTTTTCGGTGCCACAACCGGTGACAACCAGTGCGATACTGGCCAGCAACAGCAACATCGTGCCGTGCCCCTTTTGTAGTAATATTTGTTTGAGTTTAAACATTTAGTCTTCCTCCACAATGTGTAGTTTTCTACCGTTATACCGCCGGCAAGCGATTTCAGATAGCCTGATATCAGTAATCAATATACAGAATGCAACTTGTGTGCCATCTAGCACCTATCACCTAAACTCTTTTTTATCAACAAGTTACTAAGCATCACTCACGCGTCACAAAGTTTCACCGGTTGCATAAGCGAGCGGCAACTCGCTGCTGTATCATTTTGCAATGAGAATAAACCTGTCAACTGACCACCACCGGTATCACCAGTTTTTCTACCTCATCAAGTACCTGAGCATAATTATGCTCAATGACCAGCTCCTTAACCGGAATACCCAGCTCCTGAAATGCCACTTTCAGTGCCTGTCCCATCACCACATTAGTGGTCGTGGGGTACAGTAACAATATCGTATTTTCGACCGTCATAAGATGTACACCATATCCGCCTGAGAAATTGCCTGCGCCATAGCACGATAGAAATTTCCTGGATTATCCAGCTGCGTTACCGGCACATCGGAAAACGCCAGCGCTTCCAGTTGCTCACTGGCATCCTCTGAATCATCAAGAGTGCCGCACACCAGTACGGTAACGACATCATCGAGCAGGGTTAGTCCAGTCGCCATACGCAGGGCCTCAGTTTTTTTTCGCTGAGCAATCACCAGAATTTTTTTTGCAAGCATTTGTTCCCCCTAAAGTACCAATACCCGGTCAGAGTTTTTTGCCAGCTCGGCATCCTGATACTGGCCACCAATAATAATATTAGGTAGCATATCCTGCACCCTGGCGCGATCAATGTGATAACGTTCCAGACTCATTTCACACAGCGCCAGCCAGTGATCCCCCCGGCAGAATTCTATAAAACGAGGATCATCACACAACTTAACGCCTGTATCCGTTAAAAAACAACGCACTCGCCAGCCACGTTCTGCGGCTGTTTCCAGCAGTCCCAGCGCCTGTTCACTATGGCTGTCACTGGTTACGACGATACCCAAATCCATTATGAACCCTTGCGTATTTTCCAGGTAAACAAACCATCCCCTTCTTTACGCTCAAGCAATTCATTACCTTCATTATCAAGCATCGCCTGAATGGATTCACCAGATGACGGGTTATCAAATATGAGAATCAACTCATCACCATCGGACATTTTTTGCAACGCTTTTTTGGTGTACAACTGTGGATGCGGGCAACTGTAACCCCGCACGTCCAGCTCGTACTGCCCATCACTCGTCTGCTCAAATTTTATGGCCATTGATTATTACCTCCATTACCAATTCGAATTACATGCGTTTTTATAAAAACGAGCCGTCATCAAGTTGCGATGTACGCCATGTTAACCACAGGTTAAACACTTTAACGCCAACATAACCGCCGCCAACCATGCCCAGCAGAAACAGCCAGCCACTGGGATCGCCATTGGCTACCGTGGCAAAAAAAGCGCCGATATTACAACCCATAGCAATGCGGGCACCGATACCCATAAGCGCGCCACCCACCAGAGCAAAGACCGCTGTTTCCATGCTTGGCAACTTCCATTTAAATTCCCGACGCAGCAAAGCCAGAATGGCCGCACCAAGAATAATACCGATGGACATAAAACCGGGGGCATTAATCAGCGGGTTGGGGATGCCGTTATCCAGACCAAAGAAAATATTGCTACGCATATCCATGCCCATGTGCTCCATCACCCAGGCACCCCATTGTGCTTCCTGGGTCGTGATGTACCAGTAACCGGGATCAAACACTGTGCCCTGAATGGATAACCCGGACGTATAACCCATGTCTTCCAGTAACTCACCAAAATTAAATATGTCATAGTGCTCACGCAGGGCTCCCGTCGCCCACACATGCAAACCGGCGAACACCCCCAGGCCGATACCTGCGATTGCGGTATTTTTTGATGAAATAATCATTGCCCAGATACCTTGCAGATGATTTCTCATTTCAGGTTGTTCAATTTTATGTTTACGCAGATAGCCTTTGCGAAAATAGAATTTATAGAGCAGCACCAGAATCACACTGGCAGGCAAAATGGTTACCAGAAAAGAATTGGCCAAAAAACTTCTAACTATCGGTTGCGTCACATTCAACATGTCAGCCAGAGTGGCAGCGTGCAAATCCCAGACATAACCAGCGGTGAACAAATCAAACCAGCCATGATCCGCACTTAGTTCTACCGGCATGTCCTTTTCCAGCGCAGACGCCGCCCAGGAAGCCGGGGCCAGCCTGTCAGACCAGTTACCAAGATTTACAAAAAAAGCCTGAGAAAATGAAATAGACAAGATCACCAGAGCCGAGCCCATATTGCCCTCACCCGTCTTGTATAAAGAACCCGAAGCGCAACCACCGGTAAAAATAATGCCAAAACCAAAAATAAGGCCGCCAATAATGATATGCAACCCCAAAGGTTGAGGATGAAAAGTACCAAAGCCGCTTACATTGACCACAGCGGCCACCAGCGAATAAAGACACAGGGCAATCATGACCCCCACTGCCATACGTGATACACCGACCGCAAATAAATCCCGAACAGCCGAAGCCATACAAAAACGACCATACTGCAGAAACATGCCATAGATCAGCCCGAACCAGGCATAAACCAGCAAATAAATCCAACGCGTATCATTCGACAATGCCCAGGCAGAACAAATCGCCACCAACCCTATTATTGTGAGTACATAACGATTTTGCTTTTGCGCAAACCAGGCCGCAAATTTATTGCCCGTATCCACATCTAACGTAACAGCTGTTGTGGACTCTTGATTTTTTATACTCACCTCATCCTCACAATATCTCGTCGGTCACCTTCAACCACATACTAATCATTCTTACGAATATAAATGCACCAGCCATCATCGGTCTGTAATGTTGCCAAATGCTGGCTGTACAGCACCATAACCAATGCTGGCACTGTTTCAATAGCCGTGGGATTATCCGTAATCAATTCCAGCACATCTCCTTTTTTCATTGTTTCCAGCATACTCATGACCGCCATCTGTGGTCGCGGGCAGGCCGTGTCCATACAATCAACTGAATGCGTTACTCGTACAGTCTCACCATCAGGTAATTTCACGGTATGCAGTTGCCGGCTTATGGAAATCACTTCTTTATGAAAAAGCCAGGCCCACCACGTTGTAAACTTCTGCTTCATTGCCGTACCCCAGTCATCTCGAGCAGTAGCCGCCTGGCTTCAAATTTAGAATGCAGAATTTGTGCCATATCATCCCCCTCCATAAAAAACATATAGTTATTTAATATTAACCGCTTGCGACAAAAGATAAAATGCAACCCACAGCGTTCAATATCTAGCTCGATTGTATTTTGCAATGTTTCACTGGCACGCGGTCATTAAAAAAATAAACGCTTAAACGCTGCATTTTTGATAAGCAAACGGATGGTTTCTTAGCATGCGCTGAAAAATATTGACCACATAGCATAAGAAGCAATTATTCCAGCGCTTCAATAGCTAAACTGTAATTTGATATGCTGACAAAGAATTTTCTGTCAGTGAAGAGAGTGTCGCTTAGCTAACTTTGAAAAATCAGTCATCATAAGCAGGCCTTCGATGGATTGCGCTGCCAGAAATAACTAAACAAAAAGCAGGCGGTCAAAGCCTTCCACTTGCCACTGGTAGTTAAGCAATGGATAAAACTGTTTGCTTAAATCACCTGTCTAAAGCTGGACGGCTTGATATTGATCATAAGCGTCGTTATCATCTGCTGGTTTTTTATGAGGCAATAAAACATAAAAAAACTACGCGCGCTTAGGTTTAAAAACGACTATCTAAAAATACTTTAAAAATCACCCGCGAGCCAAGCCGGCCCGCGGGATCAATAAAGTTAGTAAACGTCGTGCATGGTGTTGTAGACGTTAAACTTACCCGTTGGTGTAACAAGGCGTTTGTCCTTGATCACCTTTTTCAACTTACGGGTTTTGTCATCAACAACCACGATGGCTGACTCCTGTTTAGCACCGCTCCATACCGAGAACCAGACTTCATCACCGGCTTTGTTGTACTCGGGTTGAACCACACGTTTTGGACCTTCACCCAGATCTGCCCACTTGGCGATCGGCAGTTTCACAAAACCTTTATCCAGATGTTTCAGGTCGAACACAGCAATTGACTGACTGTTAGACACGTCAGGGTTAAGCGTGGTGTCTACCCACAGGTTATTTGATTTAGGATGGGTTTTGATAAACAACGAACCACCGCCGGCACCTTCCAGGGTACGCACAACCTTCCAGGCATTTTTCTTA
>JAADGZ010000001.1 GCA_013152045.1 Gammaproteobacteria bacterium | reverse complement strand
CTCATCCAGCGAGACTGTCAGGAAGTTCCCCCAGTTTTACATGCGCCATGACTGCCCCCCTGATGAGGGCGTTCATGGCGAACAAAATTAATCAGCGATCTTTTGATTTAAAGCTGAACTCGATACCCCGCTTAGCCAGTCGCCGGGCTTCTTCTTCAAAGTCGGCCAGGCTCAGGGGATGTTGTTGCAACCATTTGTTTGAAAATGTCAGGCTGATACTTTTTTCGCTCAACTGACAGGCCGGTATGGGTACGCTTGCGCTGCTGCGACTACGATGCAGAATCACCGCCAGTCGCAAAAGCAGGGCCAGTTGTATCGCCTTTTGACGCCAGACTCGGGGCAGGCGATCAAATAGATCTTGCGGAAAACTACGCCGGTGAGCCTGTACGATGGCTGCCAGCACCTGCTGTTCCTGCCAGGAAAAACCAGAAAGATCAGCATGGCGAAGAAAATAACCCGCGTGTTTGTGATGCTGACTATGGGCGATGCTTAAGCCTAGTTCATGCAGGCAGGCGGCCCAGCCCAACATTTTTTGACTGTCACTGTCGCCCAAGGAATTATCTGCCGCCACCTGGTTCCATAAGGCGATGGCGGTTTTTTCAACTCGATCGGCATGCGTTTTATTCAACCTGCAACGCATCAGCAAATCAACTACCGCCTGCTGACGGGTACTCTCTTTCTGGCTGCGACCGATCAGATCATAGAGCAGGCCTTCCCGTAACGCACCACTGGAGACCATCATCGACTGAATATCAAAAACTTCTATCACTGCCGCAAGAATAATTGCTCCACCCAGAAAAACCGGTGAACGTTCCGCTTTTAGCCCCGCTAGTTTGGTTGCATCCAGGCTGCCTGCATTAATATAACTTTGAATAATATTGCTCAGCGCCTCGGCGGTAATATCACCGTTAGCCCAGCCATTAGCGCGCGCCACTGACTCCACTGCCCGAGCAGTACCGGATGCGCCGATGCTCTGTGCCCAATCCAGTTTGCGAAATGATTTAATATGCGGTTCCAGTTCCAGCAGGGCGGCGAGCCGCGCCTGAGCAACTTGTCTGGCACTAACAGTCCCATCAGAAAAATAACGCCGGGTCATGCTCACGCAGCCCATATACAGGCTTTCCATGCGCAGGGGTTCAAAGCGTTCACCCACGATGATCTCGGTGCTGCCGCCACCGATGTCCACTACCATGCGCCGACCTTTGTCGCTGGCAATGCTGTGCGCCACCCCCAGATAGATCAGGCGCGCTTCTTCAATGCCGGAGATGATCTCGATCTCATGGCCTAATAGCAGTTGCGCCTGTTTGATGAATTTTTTGCTTTTTCGTGCAGCACGCAAGGTATTGGTGCCAACGATTCGAATGGCGCTTGGGCTGATATGACGTATACGCTGGCCAAAGCGGGACAGGCATTCCAGTGCGCGTTCTTTTGTTTCGCTATCAAGAGTTCTGTCCGCTTGCAGTCCAGCAGCCAGACACACCATTTCCTTGTCCTGATCAATCACCTGTATACCTTGATTCATGGGCCGGGCAACCAGCAGGTGAAAACTGTTGGAACCCAGATCGATCGCGGCAATGCTGTCAGACAAGAAATAACTCCCGATTATAGATCCCATAAAGCTGAGAGCTAACGCTATAACTATATTGCACTATGCCAAAATAAACAAACAGACGATCCGAAAAAGGCAACTGTTTCTGAACTATACTTATTCCCAAACCCGGGGCAAGCTGCTTTAGATCATAATGAATGAACAAAAATTAAAAACCAGCATCGTTCTCTCCGGCGGCGGTGCGCGCGCAGCTTATCAGGTAGGGGTGCTCAGGGCTATTGCTGAAATGCTGCCTGATGATGCACATAACCCTTTTGACATTGTCTGTGGCACGTCGGCAGGCGCTATCAACGCGGCTGCGTTGGCCACCCATGCCTATAACTTCAATAAATCAGTCCAGCGCATTCATAATATATGGTCAAACTTTCATGCTCAGCATGTTTTTAAAACAGACAGCTGGAGCTTGTTTAAAACCAGCGCCAACTGGTTTTTAGCGATGTTTTCTGCCGGTCTGAATAAACGTCACGGTTCTCTCTATCTGCTCGACCGAAGCCCACTGGAAAAATTGCTAAAACAGTATATCCATAGCAAGGATATCCAGTATTCGATCGACCAGGGTTATCTGCACGCCCTTTCCATCACGGCCTCGGGTTACAGCAGCCAGCAGTCGGTTTCTTTTTTTCATGCCGATGCTTCTCAACAACCCTGGTCCCGTTCACGCCGCATTGGCGCACGCGCCAAAATTACCGTTACCCACCTGATGGCTTCCTCGGCTATCCCCTTTATTTTCGCCCCGGTGCACCTTAACCGGGAATTTTTTGGTGATGGCTCCATGCGCCAGATTGCCCCGATTAGTCCGGCCCTGCATCTGGGTGCCGACAAAATACTGATTATTGGTAATCGTCAGGAAATTCTGCCGGGCCTACCTCGCCACCGCTACCTGCAACAACCCAGCATTGCCCAGGTTGCCGGTCATGCGCTGGACAGTATTTTCCTTGACAGCCTCTCGGCCGATATTGAGCGCCTCCAGCGCATCAACAAAACTATTGAAATCATTCCTGAGGAAAAACGTATCCAGCACGGCATTGAACTGCGCAAGGTCGATGTACTGGTTATCTCACCCAGCCGCAACCTGGGTGAACTGGCATTGGAATACCTGCATGAACTACCCACCAGCCTGCGTTTTCTATTGAAAAGCATTGGCGCTTATAGTCGTAATAGCTCCGGGTTGGCCAGTTATCTACTGTTCGAAAAAGGTTATTGTCAGGCCTTGATTGAGCTTGGCTACCAGGACAGCATAGCCAAGTCAGCGGACATCATAAAACTTCTGTCAGCACCAAGTTAAAAACAGAAAGGCAAACGATCTTGTCAGGCTGAAATAATATCCAGATGAAGACCTTCGTGTTCGAATTTTTCAACAATTGAAATCGGCACATTGTGGTTGGCATCAAACTCGACTAGCATGTCATGAGGAAGTTTAGCGTTGAATTCAACATTGTGTACATGCGGCATACTCAGCATCATATCTTTTACATCCCGTAGACGATTGGCATTCAATGTTTCTGAAATATAAACTTGCACCATATTCATATGTCCCTCCAAAAAGAAGGTCGCGCCGTTAACCGGCTCCTGGTATGGATATAGAAGAGGAAGATTGGTGCGTCAAGCCAGCCATCGGCAGAAACAAAAATATAACGGCAAGACTATGCAAAAAATACTGAACATTCAGACCCGCGGGCGCGGTACCTATGACCTTAGCGCCGATCTGGCCCGTTGTGTGCGAGAATCCGGAATCGACTACGGACTCTGTCACTGTTTCGTACATCACACCAGCGCCTCCCTGATCCTGTGCGAGAATGCCGATGCGGATGTTCGTCACGATCTGGAAACCTTCATGGGCAAACTGGTTCCCGATGGGGATCCCATGTTTACCCATGTCAACGAAGGTGAAGATGATATGCCCGCGCATATACGCAGCGTTCTCACCCAGGCAAGTATTAGTATCCCGATCACTGATGCGCGTCCAGCACTGGGCACATGGCAAAGCTTATACTTGTGGGAACATCGGCTACAGCCACAACAACGCCGGATCACCCTGACCATTATCAAGGGATAAGCGAGACGGATATCCCCTTTTATCCGGGTGAATACATTTTTGCGGACTGAAAGATTGACAAGCAGAATCAAGTCTAGTTATATCAGCATATTCCGTCATTCAATGCGATACGGATAATAAATAAACAGTTAACCCCCATAATATGGAGAACATAATGAAAAACATGAAAACCCTGCTGAGTGGCGTGCTAGCTCTTGGTCTTATGACTAGTGCAACGGCAGCCTTTGCCGGCAAGCCCGGCATGGAAAAATGTTACGGTATAGTTAAAGCCGGCATGAATGACTGCGGTAGCAGCGGCCATGCCTGTGCTGGACAAGCATCTAAAGACAGAGCGGCTACCGACTGGGTTTATGTCCCCAAAGGCGTCTGCAAAAAAATTGCTGGTGGCAAAACCAAAGCTAAATAAATGTAACCAGGATAAACCACAAGATAAGTACCTTCACGAAATAATTTTCTGCAAAATGCGCAGAAAATTATTTCTAAGGTACTAAGCTATCGTTTACTGGATAAGGCAGCGGGACAGGCTATTTTATAGCAAGCCCCGCTGCCTTATGTTTTGCCAGAGCGGTTCTTTTTACCCGTTTTCAGGGTTTAAAATTAAGGAATTCCAATGGCTAATTTTGATAGCATAATAAAATCTCCCCTGATCCAAAAACTCTTTGCACTCGATGCCCTGTATGGCCGTATTCTGTCTGTCATAACACCGCTGATTGAACTGGCACTGAAACTTTGGGTCGCCAACGCGTTCTTCAAATCAGGACTCACTAAAATCCAGAGTTTTGATACCACTATTATGCTATTTGAATATGAGTACAGTGTACCGCTGCTCTCACCTACTGTGGCAGCCTACATGGGCACCGCAGCCGAGCTGGTATTACCCGTCTTGCTGGTCATCGGCCTTGGCGGTCGCTATTCTGCCCTGGCACTGTTCGTCTTCAATATTGTTGCCGCCACATCCTATCCTGACATCAGCCCACTGGGACTTAGTCAGCACATGCTCTGGGGAATGGCGTTATTGATGCTCAGCTTGTATGGCCCCGGCAAGCTATCGCTGGATCATTTGATTTGTAAAAAATATTTTGCAACCAATGCATAAAACAGACTGAAGGGATTAAGTCACGGGCGGTGCAGGTTCTGACAACAATTCATGACAGACATGGTCGGCAAACCCGGCGCCGGCCTCGGCATAAAGATTAAACGCGGCGTGCACCCCCGCCCGCTGCAGTGCTTCAATTTCATCCGTATACTTGGCAACCGCAGCAATCTTACCGGTATAACCTGTATCTTTTAACTGCTGTGCCGCACGCAGGTTTTCCTGTGCATTGGGCATAGCCAGAAGAATCAGGCTGACACGCTCAAAATCCAGGCAAATACGATTCCAGAAATCCGGATCGGTCGCACTGCCACGGATTACACGCCGACCACTGGCCTTCAGCTTTTTGACAATATCCTCATCAATATCCACCCCCAGTACCTGTTCGCCCATGCGCTTACGCATGGCATCATAGGTGCCGCTGCCAACACGTCCCATACCAAAGATGATCACCCCAGTGTCGCCCGGATTAATATCCTCTTCTTCGCTAATACGCTGGGCGGTTTCAAAACGTGACAAGAATATGCACAGGCGTGCATAGAGGTGCGAGGTTGCACCATTTAGCGGTGCCGCGACAATAAACGACAATGAAAGAGCAATCGCCGTAATAATTAACCATTCACTGCCGAGCCAGCCGTTACTGACGCTAATAGCAACGACAATCAAACCGAATTCGCTATAGTTAGCCAGGCTCAGCGAGGCCAACAACGAGGTTCGCGCACGTAACTGGAACCGGCTAAAGAGGCCGAAAAATAGCACTGTTTTAAATGGCACGAGCAACAATAGCAACAGACTAATGGCCACAGCATTCCAGCTAAGCGGCCCGGACAAGCCAATAGAAAGAAAAAACCCGACTAGGAATAAATCCTTGAAACCTAATAACTGCCGCGCCAGTTCAGGTGCACGGACATGATTTGCAAGCATCACCCCCAGAATCAAGGCCCCCAGATCGCCTTTGATGCTAAACAGCTCAAACAACTGTGCACCGCCCAAAGCCAGGCTTAAGCCAAACAGAATCAGCAACTCTCCATGCCCGGATCGTTCCAGCAGTCGGTACAACAACCGCCGCAAAGGAATCAGCATGACTAAGCTTAGCGCCCAGACAGAGGGTAGCTTGCCAGTAGAAAACACCAGAAAAATAACTGCGGCGATATCTTGTACTATGAGAATACCAATGGAGATACGACCATAGAGCGAATTCATTTCGCCCTTTTCTTCCAGTATTTTGACCGCGAACACCGTACTTGAAAAGCTCAGGGCAAAGGCCAGCAAGGCAAACATCAACGGGTCGAGATGACTGAACAGAGTGATCCCCGCAAAGCCGACGATGAAGATAAAAGCCGATATTGCCACGACCGAGGCCAACATATGCAGTGACGCCACCGCCCAGATCTGCGGCATCAGCAAACTACTAAGCCGCAACTTGAGGCCAATACTGAATAACAACAGGGTAACGCCTATTTCGGAAAATTCTTTCAGGGTGGGCGTCAGTTGGCCACCACTGGCATACAGCCCAAAACCCGCAAGCAGATACCCCACCAGCGGCGGCAGACCGACAAGACGCGCAGCCAGTCCAAAAACATAGGCGATAGCAATGGCAATGATGTCTGACTGCATATAAATTCCTGGCTAAACAGGCTTATCCCCTGAACAGAGATGCAGGTTAACGTAATTTTCGGTAAGAGATAAGGATCTACGGACCCAGAGCGGGTATCAGACAGGTTCAGCAGGGGATTGCTGACTATTCACACATTTATCGGATTCCCCCGCTCCTGCATGGGAACGAGGAAATCCACGGTTAAAGATTAAAATCCACAGCTTCGGCTGCAGCCACCAGAAGCACAGGCTGGCGCACTATCACCCAAGCTGCTGCTACGCACCACCTGACCACCGGTCGCCAATTTTTTCACTGGCGCATCCTTTGCAGTATTACCCACATCAATGTCAGCGCGTTCACACAGCTCACCCCAATTGTTTATTGTTTCAGCCATACGATGTTGAACTTCTACAACCTGTCCATTTTCTTCACAGGCATAATCATAAGTAGGCATGCTGTTTACTCCTCTTTTTCGTTCTAGCCCAGGCTCGGACCAAGTATAAAATCAACGGTTTCAAAACCATGGGCTTCCAGTTCGATAGCGATATCATCCCAGTCATAGTCCGGGTTATTTTCTTCCACCCGGGCAATCACTCCGGTGACATAACGATAAACTTCCTGTTCCTCAAAATCATCCGGCACCCGCAATAACTGAATGGCGTTTGCGACTGTCGCTGGCAGAATCATCAATCTTGACTTCATTATATTTGCTCCTTTGCCGTCATTGCAAAATATAGCACCCCAAAATAAATCATCCTAAAACCTAATATTAGTCGTGATTAAGAATCAGGATAGATGCTCGTCATATAAAAAAAGTTCCCACCGTTCATATGGGCAATAGACCCGATTATGATATTCTGTGGCCTTATTAAAATTTTAGCGGAAAATATCATGCAAATTGAAGAAAACCGGGTCGCCACCCTCAATTACACTTTAAAAGATGATCAGGGCAATATCATCGACCGCGCCGAGGATGGCAGCTTTGCCTACCTGCATGGCGCAGCCAATATTATCCCCGGCCTGGAACAAGCTCTGCTGGGCAAATCGGCCGGCGATGAGTTTTCCATCCGCATTGAACCAGCCCTGGGTTATGGCGAACGCAATGACAGCATGACCCAGGTTGTGCCTAGCGAGATGTTCGAAACAGATGACAAAATTGAAATCGGTATGCAATTTCATGCCGAATCCCCGGATGGTCAGCCTCTTTCTGTCACCGTGGTCAAGATTACTGACGATGAAATCACGGTTGATGGCAACCATCCTCTGGCCGGTACCAACCTGAATTTTGACGTCAAGGTACTGGAGATCCGTGAGGCTAGCCAAGAAGAGCTGGAACATGGTCATGTTCATGGCGCTGGTGGCCATCAGCATTAAACACCCCTGCCCCAGCAAGCGGGTGGGAATTAAGTTTTAATCTGCCGATGGGTTTCGTTTCGCTTCGCTCTGCCCATCCTACTATTTCCACTGCCCGCAGCGGGAAATTAAACCCAAAGATTAAAACGACTCATCGAGCAGCAGCAGGAGAATGGCTAGCCTTCACTCTCCTGCTGCTGATGACCATAGAGGCGGCTGTAAAGGCCGTTACTACGAATCAGATCCTCGTGTACGCCTTCCTCGATAATGTGTCCGTTTTCGAATACGTAAACTCTGTCAGCCTGTTTTACCGCACTTAGGCGGTGGGCGATAATCAGGCTTGTGCGTGCTTGCAAAAACGGGCGCATGGCGGCATGCAGGCGAGCTTCGGTGGCCGTATCCAGGGCGGAGGTGGCTTCATCCAGAATCACCACCTTGGGCTTGCTCAGCAGCATACGTGCAATTGCCAAACGCTGGCGCTGACCGCCCGAGAGACGCACGCCCTGACGACCGACTATCGTTTCCAGCCCCTCGGGCATTGCCATCACCACATCACGCAACTGCGCCGTCTCCAGGGCCTGCCAGAGGATCTCATCGATGATATCCAATCCCAGGGTCAAATTCTGGCGCACCGAGTCATTGAACATGGCCGGATGCTGCATCACCGTCGCCACGTTATCGCGCACCACGTCCAAACCGATTTCCGTCACCGGTACGCCGTCAAAATACAGCATGCCTTGCTGCGTAGGGTACATGCCGAGCAGAACCTGCACCAGGGTGGATTTACCGCCACCGCTGGCACCCACCAAAGCCACGGTTTCTGCCGGGCGAATGTCCAGATTGACATGCCGCAGCACTGTCTCGCTGTCCCGGCCATAACTAAAACAGATATCCCGCACTTCGATGCCAACGGTTTGTTTGCCGTTGAAGGGATTATGCAAATGCGGATATTCCGGCTCCTGCTGCAACTCAAACAGCTGGTTAATGCGCTGCATGGCCGCCCTTGCGGCATACCAGGCATACTGGATGTTCAACACTTCCTGCACCGGCCCCATCATAAACCAGAGATAACCGAACACCGCCATCATCTCGCCCACGCTGAGATTGGAATACACCACCATCAACATGCTAATGGCGCGAAAAATATCAAAACCAATGAGAAAGACACCGAAAGAAAATCGACCAGCCGCATCAGATTTCCAGGAAAAGGCCGCAGAATGTTGCTTGATTTCCTTCGCCTTTTGCATGACCCGGCCAAGATAATGACGCTCACGATTGCAGGCGCGGATTTCATGGATACCATCCAGGGTTTCCACTAAGGCCTGTTGGAAAACCTCAAAGGCGCTGTTTTCCTTTTTCTTCAGTTGTTTGACGCCCTTGCCCAGAGCTACGGTAAAGTAAATCACCAGCGGATTCATGAGCAGGATGAACAACGCCAGTTGCCAGTGCATCCATAGCAAAATAACGGAAATACCTATCAGGCTGAGGATGGATACCAGGGTTTTGCTGAGCGAAGCACCGACAAATTCGTCGATAACATTGAGATCGGTCACAAAACGTGACGACACCGCGCCACTGCCCAAGGTTTCATACTCGGCCATAGAAATAGTCTGTAAACGGGCAAGCAATCCCCGGCGCATACGGTAGGTCACATCCTTGGCCACCAGGGTGAAACGCATGGTTTGCCATACACCCAGCAATAATCCCGTCAGGCGCAGGCATATGGTCAACAACAGAATAGCGCCGATATACAACCCCGGCCCCTGCCACTGGGTCGGAAACAGCCCCTTCATCAAACCCACCAGGCTGGCAGGTTTCTGCAGCAGCACTTCATCCACTAATAAAGGCATTAACAGAGGAATGGGTACCGTAGCCAGCACCGCAAGAATAGCCACAATATGGGCGAGGATCAGATCACGCCGATGTTCCTTGGCCACCGTGAGAATATAGCCCCAGTCATAGCCCCTTTTTTTGCCTTCCTGTGCTAATCCTGATTCCCTGGTTTGCGACATAGCGTCTGTTTTACCTGTTTCTGAATAAAGAATGCCCTTGTAAAAAGCAGGCCTTAGGTTGATAGCTGAGATTCAGGCCGGAGCTTGGTACAATAGAATTCTATCGGCTCAGACCACAAATGAGAATATCCCCAACAGATGAAGTCCGGCTCAACTAAATTATCAAGCGCCACCAGCCAACGTTATCCGATCATCGACGTGCTACGTGGACTCGCCATTCTGATGATGTTCAGCTATCACTTCAGTTTTGATCTGACCTATTTCGGTTTTATGCAGCAAGATTTCTATCACAATCCATTCTGGCTAAATTACCGTACGCTCATCGTCAGTTTATTTCTCAGCCTGGTTGGCGTCAGCCTATCACTCGCCACCCGTCACGGTTTTAAAACCCGCGCTTATTTCCGTCGACTGGGACTGCTGATTTTTTTTGCCAGCCTGGTCAGCATCGTTACCTATATCCAATTTTCTGATCGCATGATCTTTTTTGGTATTCTGCACTTCATTGCCCTGGCCAGCGTACTAGGACTAGTCTTCATTCGATTCTACTGGCTTAATCTTGTCCTTGGAACAGGGCTGATTATTCTGGGCAACCAGGTTCAAAATGCCGTCTTCAACCAGCCCTGGCTGCAATGGATCGGCCTCATGACGCATAAACCCTTTACTGAAGATTATGTGCCCCTGCTGCCCTGGTTTGGCGTTGTCTTACTGGGCATCTTCGTCGGCAAGCTGGTCTTTCAGAAACAGCCTCAAGCCTGGCTGCAAAACTGGCAAAGCCAGCATCCGTTAATGCGAACATTGAGTTTTGGCGGCAAACACAGCCTGCTCATCTACATGCTGCACCAACCTGTTTTTATGGGACTGCTGTATCTCGTTTCACTCACTACTGCCTGAGAATCATTCATGAGCCTTCCCTGTACCGCCAAAGCCGGTAAACAGCCGCCAAAAGAAATTATTGCCTATCAACTGCATGGCAACTGCTACCTCAACATCACCTGGCACTGCACCCTGCGTTGCGCCTTCTGCCCTAAATATCATGGTGAGTGGGTTGTTCAGGGCTATGATTTAAGGCTACTGCGCGAACCTGAGGTGGATGAAATCATTCGCGCCATCGGCGATCCCACCGCCTATAAACAAATCGTTTTCTGCGGTCTCGGCGAACCGACTCTACGCCTGGATACCTTGCTTGAGGTTGCCCGCCAACTGAAAACCACCCAGCCATCGACACAGATCCGCATCAACACCGATGGCCTGGCCAATCTAGTTTACGGGGAAGATGTGACGCCGCGTCTTGCCGGGCTGATTGATGAACTATCCGTTTCCATGAACGCTCAGAACGAAGCCTTATACATACAGCATTGTCGTCCCAAACGCGAAGGCGCTTTCGAAGCCATGCTTGATTTTGCGGCTCTGGCCAACAAGCATGTTAGCACCCTCAACCTGACCGCCATCGAAGGACTCGAAGGCGTGGACATTGTTGCCTGTGAAAAACTCTGTCAGCAGCGCGGCCTAAATTTCCGCCGTCGGGTACTCGATATCGTCGGCTAAAATTTTATTTTCATAAATTCGACACATTGGCGTCATATCGCAGACACATACCTTGCCTATATTTCCGGTATGTTCGACACAGAGGATATGCGCAATGTCAAAGTATCGCCTTCTTACGTTGGAAAAAACCCAGCCTCCCGCTGGCGCACGAACCAAACGCTGGTATCGTTATGTTATTACCAACGGCATTACCGAGATTAACGGTTTTCGTTCAGGAACAGAAAAGGAAATCAGGGAATTCACCCGCGATTGTATAACCCACCTGAACCGAGATATTAAACAAAATAACCGGCCTCACACCTTCCGCCCTGCCTACATGCATTATGCCTATGAAATGAGCTTATAATCGTTAGTTATGGGCTTGAAACAGCCCTCCAAAACGAATAACGATTCAGTTGAGATCATTTAGTTGAGATAGGCTCAGCTCATAATGCTGCGCAGAAAGACATCCAGCTCATCTCGAATGAATTGTTCCCGATCCCAGAGCCGGGAACTGAGCAGTTCCCGGTTTTCTTCAGGTATCACGTAGGCCTGGGCTTCCAGGGTCATGCCTTCTTCAGTAATTATCTGCAATCTGCGTTTTTCATAGCAGGTATCTTCATATTCATCTATCCGCGCTATCAGCATCTCATCAAGATCTCGATACAAGGTTCCTGTAATACTGGCACCGGCTTCCTGTATAATACCGGGGTAGGCATGATTCTTTAGCTGATAACGGGCATAGCCCTCAAGCCGGGCGGGTGCGCCAGTCAACACCTGACCTGTTATAATCTGCACTACCTGGGGGATTTCGAGGGTTCCATAAGTAAAAAGGTTCTTGCTCATGGGCGCGTAGTGTAAAAGAATTCCCACCACGGGTACACGGTTATCCTTCGAGATTCCATTTAGAATACTTCCACTCAAACTAAACTTTCGAATGACCAAAAACGACTTTATTCCCGGCCAGCGCTGGATCAGTGATACCGAGCCAGAACTAGGCCTGGGTGTGATTGCCGCAGCAGATACACGCACTGTCAGCCTGCATTTTCCGGCCAGCGATGAAAACCGCACCTATGCCCGCGAGGGTTCCCCGCTAACCCGGGTGCATTTCAGCCATCACGACAGCATTGAAGATATTAACGGCAACAAAATCCGGGTAGACGAAGTCAGCGAGGCCGATGGCCTGCTGACCTATCTAGGCGAAGACGAGGCGGGTGAAACACACCGCATCGAAGAAGGCTGTCTCAACCATGCGATGAAACTGAACAAACCCCGGGATCGCCTGTTCAATCTGCAACTGGATAAAAACAGCGCCTACGAATTACGTTACATAACCTTGAACAAACTCCACAGCCTGCTGCCTTCCCCGGTACGCGGCCTCGCCGGTGCCCGCGTCAGCCTCATTCCTCACCAGCTGTTCATCGCCGGGGAGCTTGCCTCACGCAGCGCCCCGCGAGCGCTGCTGGCCGACGAGGTAGGAC
>JAADGZ010000230.1 GCA_013152045.1 Gammaproteobacteria bacterium | reverse complement strand
TATTTCATTTATACTGTCATCCAGCCTGAGACTCTTCTCGATCAGTTCTTTCTTTATTGATGACGCTGATCGCCGAGATTTACCCACGTTCTCTACGATTAGGTGCCTTTTTGGAACAGTTATTTAAAATATCTAATCCCTTAAACAAGCACCACCCTGTTGGATAGTTTGCCTGAATCAAACTAACGAATTACAAAAAATGTCTTCCAATTTCCCGAATATGCGTATTTGCAGCACGATTTTTTTACTTTTTGGTATAACGCTGTCCAGCCTATCTATCGCAGGGGAACATTCAAAATCATCAGCTTCAGCCCCTGATATCGCTTTCTTTTACGGAAATTCGTTACCACTGCAGGCATTACAGAACTTTGACCAGCTCATCGTGCAGCCTGATCACGTCACGCCCCTTGAACGCCAACAACTTCAGCGCGCCGGTGTGCAGGTGCTAGCTTATGTTAGCATCGGTGAAATTGCTAAATCGGACAAACAATACGACAAACTGAATAGTGACTGGACCTCCGGCAATAACCCCAACTGGGGCAGCCGCATACTTGATCTCCGTAATCCGGCCGTCTCCAATTTTCTCTGGCAATACTACGTCAAGCCAGCCAAAAATAGTGATTATCAAGGTGTATTTCTAGACACATTGGACAGCTATCAGCTGGTGGCCAAAACAGATGCGCAGCGTGAGTCTTATAAACAGGGTCTGGTGCGCATCATTAAAAATATAAAAACTCGTTGGCCCAAGGCCATCATTATCATTAACCGCGGTTTTGGCATTATCCCCCGCATTGCCAGTCAAATTAACGGTGTAGTAGCCGAATCGTTGTTTTCTGCTTTTGGTGGAGATAAGGAAGGCTATACCCAGGTATCGGCTACTGATCGGCAATGGCTGATAAATAGGTTAAATCGTATTAAAAAAAACTACCATCTGCCGATAACTGTGGTTGATTATCTGCCGGATGATCGCTGGCAGGAAGCGACTGGACTCGCCCAGAAAATTGTCTCACTGGGATTTACCCCCTGGATCAGCGATGGTCATCTGAACAGCGTAGGGCGCGGGCGGCTGCAACCACAACCGCGCAAAATTCTGGCTCTGTATGATAATAAAAAGGATGATATTTATGAGAGCAACACACATCGCCGGTTGGCGGAACCACTGGAATATATGGGCTATCAACTTGACTATCTGAATATCAACCGACAAGCGTTACCGCTAATGAATCTGCGCGGACGTTATGCGGGTATTGTCAGCTGGTTTAGCGGCAAACCCTTAAAATTATCCAAAAAAAATCTCTGTCAGTGGTTTAAACAGCAGCGCGAAAATGGGCTGTATATATCAATTTTCGCTGAGCTTCCTGCTGCTGGCAGGTGCAATAAACTGTTTAATATAAAATCACTCAATGATCTGTCTGGCAAAAAATTCAGCCTCAGCCAGCGACAAGGATCTGTTGGCCAGTTTGAGGCCAAACTAAGAGTGCGCCACATTCAGATACCCGATATTGCATCCACCCAGGCAAACGCCAAGCGCTGGTTACAATTGAAAACGTCAACAGGAATAGAATCGAGTATCAAAATCGACCCAATTGTAATTGATAACTGGGGTGGTTATGCTCTGTCGCCTTATGTGACGGTAGACGGAGCGGATGGAACCTCAAAATGGTTATTTAATCCGTTCGAATTTTTGCGCAAGAGTCTACGTTTGCGCAGCATTCCAGCTGTGGATATCAGCACCGAAAGCGGCCGCCGCATTCTCACCATACACATTGATGGGGATGGCTTTGTCTCGCATGCCGAACTACCCGGAACACCATATGCCGGCACGGTAATTCGCAAACGTATTCTTAAGCACTATCAACTACCCACCACGGTTTCCATCATTGAAGCGGAAATTGGTGCCAAAGGACTCTATCCCAAGCAAACACCACAACTAGAAAAGATTGCCCGCGCAATCTTCAGGCTGCCCTACGTTGAAGTAGCCACCCATACCTTCAGCCATCCTTTTTTCTGGCAAATTTTTGATGGCGATTATAATGTCGGTGAGGCTGATTATGGCTATACCATGCCGGTACCCGGTTACACACCAAACTTAAAAAGAGAAATTATCGGTTCAACCAATTATATCAATCAGCGTCTTGCGCCCAAAAACAAACCGGTCAAAATGATACTCTGGTCAGGAAATACCCTACCTGGTGCCAGTGCGATTAAAATGGCCACTGATGCCGGCCTGCTCAATGTGAATGGTGGCGATACCTGGCCCTTGCCTTATCGTAATTCCATTTCCATGGTTTGGCCAGTAGGCCGTCCAACTAACGGCGGCATGCAGATTTATGCTCCTGTGCTCAATGAAAATGTGTATACCAATGATTGGCACGGGCCCTATTATGGCTATCGCAATGCCATAAAATCCTTCAAATCACTGGAAACACCACGCCGTTTAAAACCGATTGGTATTTATTACCATTTCTACTCGGGCACCAAACTTGCCTCGCTCAATGCGTTAAAGCAGGTCTATGATTGGGCTCTGAAACAACAGCCCATCCCACTTTACCTGAGCCAGTATGCACAACGCGCCAATGCTTTTTATCGGGCCAGTCTGGCACAGCAATTAGATGGTAGCTGGTCCATAAACACGGCAAACTATATTCATACCTTACGCTTACCGAAAAATATGGGCTGGCCGGATCTGACTCGCAGCAGCGGTATTGCCGGTTACCGTAAAGCCAAAGATGGTGTTTATGTCAGCCTGAGTTCAACTCGGCCGCGCTTGTATCTGCAGTCAAAACCCGATACCCAACTTCATTTGGTAGATACCAATGGCGTCGTTAAATCCTGGCGGCGTAACAAGAAAAACATTCAGTTAAGCCTGTCAGCAAATGTTGCGATAAGCCTGACTGTCTCTCCAGCCAGCGCCTGTGTGTTAAAAACCAGCCGCCATCGTTACCACAGTCAAACGCAGGGAATGCAGCAAATTTTTTCATTACCAATGAAAATGCTGAAGAATGCGAAACTTGTCTGCCGTTAAACTCAAAACCCTACGCGGTGAAGAGTACCGACGAGAATATCTGGTTAATGTTCCAGCTTTAATCTCAATGGTAGTGGTTATCGGCCTAACGCTGGCACTACTTTTCCCAAAAAAAGCTATCTTCAGTGATCCAGCATATATTGATTCACCGGATGCCATCTCCATTGCTTACCTGGAATTACTACTAAAATCAGATCCCGACAATACCGAATTACGCCTGTCTCTAGCCAGACAACTATATGTCACAGGTCAATTGACACAGGCTATGAGCATCATTAATTTGCTGCTCACCAATCCTCCTGCCGAATTTCAAACGCAGATTTATAATTTATATATAAAACTGATTGCCCAACGCTATTTTGCCAGCAAAGGAAAAAGCAGACGAACTTTGTTCACCGATCTGCAAACAGCCTTTAACCAGGCCACCCAGGCGGCAATGACATTAACCGAACTCAAAACAGTTTATGACATGGCCAGGCGCTGGGCTGCCCCGTCAACGCAGCTGCTCATTATCAAAAAAATAATCTTGCTAGCCACTACACCGCAACAGAAAGTTAGCTGGATGCTTGAAGCCTCCGATCTATATCTGGCACAGAATCACCCGATTGATGCGGCAAACTGGCTCGAACAGGCCTATCAGACCAGCACCTCCAGCAGCAATAAACCGCAATTGGCGACATGGTTATTACAAACATTATTAGCAACCGGCAATCCCAACAACGCCTTACAGAAAACCCCCTATTATGTTCAACACAACCCGCGCAGCGGTACTTTACTGCAATTAGCTATTTCGATTGCCCAACAAACCGGGCGTACTGATCTGCAGGATCGCTGGCTGACCACGGCTGTCCGTCTTGAACCGGATAATATGAACTACATCCGTGAATTAATAAAACTGAAACTTGCCACCGGACAAGTAAAATCTGCCGCCCATCTAGCGGACATCCGTCTGCAACATCCGCCACTAACAATAGAGGAACGCACACGCATTGCACGCCTGTATGAATGGAACGGAGAGCCTGATAAGGCTCTAAAACAGTGGTACTGGCTAAGCATGAATAGCAGATCGCCGACAACAGAAGCAGAACAGCGCGCACTAAAATTAGCCCTTGGTCTGTTTCATTATAAACAGGCCATCAAGCTTTATGAGCATTTTGCAAAACAGCAACCCTTAACTCTGGCCGCGCAAAAAGAATTAACCGGTCTCTATCTGATTCAGGGACAAACTGATAAGGTTGAAAGCAATTACCGGCAATATTTAAAACAACATCCGCAACAAAAAGACATCTGGGCGGCTTTGGCCGGTCTGTATGTCAACTTGCAAAAATTACCACAAGCAGCGAAGACATATGAAATCATTGATAAGCGCTTTGGGCTCACCGACAAACAATTACTTGATCTGAAAAACATCTACTGGCTGCTAGGAGAAGCGGAAAACGCGCAGGCAAAATTATTGTCTCACCCGGTTGTCAAAAGCGCTGATGAAAATGCTTACTGGAAAGCACGCACCGACATAGCATGGTTTCTGGAGGATACTGATCAAATTGATGATATTTACGATTTTTTATTATCCCGCACTAAAGAACAACGCATCACGTTGACCATGCTTGACCAGTTAATAGTTTTGTATAGCAGTGAAAAAGAATATGAAAAAAGCACCCAACTGGCCATGCTGGGCTGGCAGCGTTCGTTTCAACCAGATTATGCAATCCGCGCATTACATTATGCCAGCCGGTACGCCCGCAAAACCCATCACTGGAATTATGCTGAAGGCATTGCCAGACGCATAAATAATGGCCCACACGCCGCAAGACTTAAAAAGAATAGTCAATACTGGCAATCACTCGCCAATATTGCACGCGAACAAAAACAATGGCCGCGGGCAATACGCTATTTGCAACAAGCCACCCTACTGTCAGCCGATAATATCCAGCTTGAAGTCTCTCTACTGTGGCTGCTTATCAAACAACATAAAGAAGACAACCCGCAACTAAAAACTGCATTAATCAGCAGTATTGATCGTTTCGGACAAAACTCTTCTCTGTTCGATGTTCAGGCCTCCGGCTGGGCCGCACTGGGACAGTACAATATTGCGCTGCGCTGGTACCGGAAATCACTAGCCAGACATGAGCAAGACTGGCCCTGGTTACTGGATTATGCCTATGCATTGCAACAGAGCGGGAAAACGCTGGCGGCCTGGCGAGTACGCCGCTATATCCTGGCCTGGATGCAACAGCACCCGCAGCGTGCATCCAGCAAGCAAGCTAATCGTAACTGGGAAATAAGTTATCTAGGTCTGCTGCGGGAGTTTAAAGGTAGCGCTAACGGCTGGAAAATGGCTAAACATTTTTTCGTCAACAAAACCAACAAAAAACCTGAGAACAAACAAACACAAAAGAGCTGGCTGACATTATTCAGCGAATGGTCAATCGCCGATAACAACCGCTCACTCAGCATGCAATTAAAGGCGCAGGCCAATAATTTGCAGATCGAACTCCCGGCCTGGCAACGTTTAGGGCTTGCATTACAGCAATATGACAGCAGCGCCATTGAGGCATTAATTAACGCTAATCAGCCATTACCACTGGCAGACAAAACATTGGCACTGGCACAGAATGGTTATTATGGTCAGGCTTTGAATTTTGGGCTAACCCATATCAGCTCAAAACTCCCCGAAAATGAACTGCAAGCACTGCGTGCCACCACGACATCTATCCGTAGTCAGCAGCCAAACGGCATAAAATGGGGACTATATGCGGAAGGTATTGCTGATATCCGTCTACTCGGCCAACAGCTACGCTACGCCCATGCGACCGATAATGGTGTGATGCTTATCGATGCTAAAACCTTGACCACAACTGGACAACTCAGTCTGGTGAAACAGTGGCCGGAAGAAAAAAATATACGCCTCAGCTATAACTGGTTGAGTCGTAGCAGCCGTAAAACCTTGCGTCTGGGAGTCGATCAACGTGTCAATGGTAGCCAGCCTGAATTCAGTTTCAGTCAGATCTTGCCGGTTTATGGCGGACTGGATTTTAAATTCTCAATCGGCCTACAACAACGCAGCAAAACCACGGCCAGTGCCTATGAGCTGGCCAACTGGAATCATCTTGGTGTGGCGAGTAATTACCAGATGGATAGCCGCACATCGATCAGCAGTCAACTACGCTGGAGTCGATATGATTCTGTGTGGGGTGATTTCCTGGGACAGGGTATTGATGTCGATATGAGTATTAACCATACCCTGTTTGCCAATGCCCCCCAATGGAAAATATACAGCAATATCCAATGGACACGTCTTAATACCATAGAAAAGGCACCGGCAAATCTCCAACCTTACTTCACCATCCCGAACCCTTCGCTTAGCACGATATTAACCGATCGTTATGGCCGCATTGGTATCGGTTCAAGCCTGCAACACGGAATCCCCGGGATTATTGCTCATCAGCTCGCTTCACCACACTGGCTACTAGATCTGAATGCTGGTTATCAATGGATCAGCGGTCGTTTTGACTGGGCTTTTAGCAGTGGTTTTGGCTGGCGCGTATTCGGTGATGACGAACTGGCATTAACCACCAGTTATAACAGTGACAATCGCGGAGCCGGCAGTACATATACACTATGGTTAGGCTATAATAAATATTTTGGGCGTTAATAAAAGACATCCAGATAACAAACGCTGATAATGACAAAAACATACCGATCACTGAGGTAAAAATGCAAGCGACAATAAACACAGCATGGAAGATACTTGGGCTAGCTCTGATCATCCTATTAAATGGCTGTTCAGTTGATCAGATCTATCGTGACAAAGCTCTGGATAATCGAGCCAGCTGGGTACTGTTACCCGTGGTTAACCGGTCACAGACTCCGCAAGCCGGTGAACGAGTGGAAGCCATCCTGGTTTCTTTATTACGTAGTCGTGGTGTCAAATACATTAGCCACTATCCTGGCACACCACAATCTCAAGTTTTAATCATGCTCGACGAACAAGCACGTTATAATTCTGCATTAAAATGGGCATTAACCCAGGGCTTTCGTTACGCCATCACTGGAACAGTTGAGGAATGGCGATATAAAGCCGGACTGGATGGCGAACCTGCAGTAGGAATCACTCTGCGAGTGATCGATTTACAGAACAACAAAAAACCAGAGTCCCAAGCAGTTGCAAAAACACTGACTAAGTACGAAGCGCAGCCAGTAATCTGGTCGGCCACCGGTGCACGCACCGGCTGGGGACGTGAGGGCATTGCCACCGCCACCCATACATTATTGAATGATCTGTTAGACGGGATGGTTTTTGTCGAACATGGAAAATAATACTGGAAAAATATCACTAAAAAAACCATCTTAAAAAATGGAACCCTTAATCTACCGTAACCGGCTGGAAAAGCTTAAACCAAAACCTGGCTGGCACGCCTGGTTTGAAATGTTTCTGATCACCGCCATCACCCTTGGCTTAGGCGCCTGGAGTCGTCCTGACGATCCTTTTTTTATCCATTCACCTTTCCCATGGCCATTATTAGGACCCGTCATCGTCGGCCTGCGTTACGGTTTTTTCTTCGGCTTTATCAGTGACCTGATGGTACTGGCCGTGCTCGCACTAAGCCTGCGTCTGGAATGGGTTGAGCTGCCGGTTTTTCCCTATGATTATGCGATTGGATTAACGGCCATTGCCATGCTGGTCGGTGAGTTCCGCGATGTCTGGAGACGCCGAATTGAACGTCTGCAGGAATCCAACGACTACCGTCAAGTCCGTTTAAATGAATTCACCCGCAATTATCATTTGCTCAAAGTTTCCCATGATCGGCTTGAACAGCAGGTTGCCGGCAGTGGCCACAGCCTGCGCGAAGGTCTGCGTTTTATTCGTAAAAAATTATCCTCAGAGCCGATCGATAGTTTGACTCCAGACCTTGCTCAAGCGCTACTGGCAATGATGGTGGAGTACGGTAATTTGCAGAAAGTCGCCTTGTTTGCCAGTCAGACGGATACAGGCAAACATCCAACCAACCTCTTGATGACAGAACCACAAGCAAAATTAGGCACCAGTGACTCACTCCGCCATGATGATCCGCTGATTCGCCACTGCATCAAAATTCGCAAGTTGGTAAGCATCCACCCGGAACAGGTAAGCAATGAAGAGACTGACAACGAGCACAGTCAATTACTTGCCTGTGTGCCCTTGATCGATGCCGAAAACCAGCTCTGGGCAGTGCTTGCCATCGAGATGATGCCTTTTTTCTCTTTCCAGAAAAAAACCCTGCGCCTGCTTGCAATACTGGCCGGGCATATGGCCGATCTATTAAATACACATTCAGTCATCAGCTCGATTGCAGATGAAGATTTTGCCACCCTGGCGATGAATTTAAACCGCGCCACGTACGATCAGATCGAATTCGGTATACCATCGGTGCTGCTGGTTTTTGATATTGACACTAGCGACGATGGTGGACAACAGTTTATCGAGCTAATCCAACGCATGCAGCGTGGTCTCGATATTATTGTCCATAGCCAGCGCGAACAACAACGCCAGTTAATTATTTTGCTGCCATTAACCGATGAGCTGGGACTGGCAGGTTATCGTCAGCGGCTGGAGAATTTATTAAAATCTGACTATGGCGTAAATCTTTCCGCCTTACCGGTAAAAACGGCCCAACATCTGCTGCAGGATCAGTCTTCGCTGAATCAATTTATTAAACAGAGGATATGGGATGGGGACCGTCTGGCTCATTATTCTAGCCATCGTATTTGAAGCCGCAGGCATCAGCGCCCTGCTGGCTGACTTTGCAGCGCCCTACCATCTGCCCGGTTATTTACTCGGCCATGCGAGCGCCAGTCTTCTGTTTTCCCTGCTGTTGTGGCAACACATGCCTCAACGCTACCGGTATCCGCGTAAACGCGCAGCCTTTTTTCTTTTTATTATCCAGTTTTTTATCCCCTTTATTGGCAGCATCGGCCTTAGCACCGGTTTAATGCTGGCCTTACATCTACCGCGCAAACGGGCACATCTGTTATGGGATGAAATTGATGACCCGGATCTGCCCTATCGCCCATCTGAGGTCAATACTCAGCCTCTCTATAGTCAAGGTGGATTAACCCAGGTATTACGCGAAGCCAGCAGCACGGAAAAACGCATCAAGGCCGTGATGGCAAGTAAGCAGATGAGCAATCGCGATTCAGTCGCTATTCTGCAACAAGCATTAAAAGATACCAGTGACGATGTCCGCCTGCTTGCTTACGCCATGTTGGATGAAAAAGAAAAAGTCATCAGTGATCAAATTAAAAATGCACAGAAAATGCTGGCCCAGGCTAAAACTGCAAACAACCAGCTGGAGATAATTGCGCAACAGAAATTACTGGCCGGACACTACTGGGAAATGGCCTATCTGGGACTGGCACAAGGGGGCGTCAAAACCCATTTTTTACGCATGGCGAGCGAAAATTGCCAGTCGGTACTAGCACATACACGCGATGCCGGCATCCTCCGCTTACTGGGGCGCATCCATCTCGAAAACAGCCAGCCTGAGGCCGCAGAAGAATCCTTGCTCGAAGCCATTAAACAGGGACTGCCACGACATCAGGTGCTACCCTATCTGGCAGAAACTGCCTGGCTGCAACGTAATTTCCACGCCGTTAAAAAACTACTTGCTGAGTTATCAAACAATCCGCAACCGGTTCACCCAACCCTTCAGGGGGTACTGCAGTATTGGCTATAAATCTGGATAAAAAAACAGCTTCCGCGAAAAAAAAACCAATTGCGGATATTGGTCTGATGCTCGAAGGTACCTACCCCTATGTCCGCGGTGGGGTTTCCTCCTGGGTACACCAAATTATTAGCGGTCTGCCACAATATACGTTCGCACTGGTGTTTCTTGGTGGACAAAAAGAAAATTACGGAAAAATGCGCTATGAGCTACCCGCCAACGTAACCCATTTACAGGAACATTATTTAATGGACCTGCATCACGATCATCACCCAACCCCGCTGGCCGGTAACCCGCAGGCATTTGCCGCCATGAAGGCCATGCACAGCCAATTCAAAACAGGCGAGCATGTTGACATCAAGGTGATGAAAAATGTATTTTTTGAACTCGGCAACGCCGATGGCGTCACCCGCCAGAGTTTTCTTTACAGTGAGGAAGCCTGGGCGATCATTACCGAATTTTACGATAAATTCTGTACCGAACCGTCATTTATCGACTATTTCTGGTCTATCCGTACCATGCATGCGCCCTTGTTTCTACTTGCAGACATTGCCCGCAGTATGCCTGAGGTACGCATCGTGCATTCTGTTTCAACCGGTTACGCTGGACTTCAGGGCACCATTATCAGTCAGTTACGCAACTACCCCTATATCCTGACCGAACATGGTATTTACACCAAAGAGAGAAAAATTGATCTCGCCCAGGCCGACTGGATTCACGATCCCGAAGATGAAGTCAGCGGTACATTGCATGAAGAGGTCGGTTATATTCGCCAATTATGGATTCGCTTTTTTGAGCTGATTGGCAAGCTCACCTATCAATCTTCTGAACCTATTATTTCACTGTATGAGGGCAATCGCCGTCGGCAGATCGATGATGGCGCAGAGGTGGCGAAAACACAGGTCATTCCCAATGGCATCGCCCTGGAGAAACTCAATGCCTTATACCCCAAACGTAAACCGGGGGTGCCAAAAATCCTGGGCTTAATCGGCCGTGTAGTACCGATCAAAGATATCAAAACCTATATACGCATGATGCGTATCATCTGTAATGAACTACCCGATGCTGAAGGCTGGATTATCGGCCCCGAAGAAGAAGATCCCACCTACGTCAGCGAATGCAAGGAAATGGTAAGTGGCCTTGGGCTGAGCGACAACGTCAAATTTCTTGGTTTTCAAAATGTCGCTGATATTCTACCGCAACTGGGTTTAATGGTATTAACCTCGATCAGTGAAGCCTTGCCACTGGTGATACTGGAAGCCTATGCTTCTGGCCTGCCCTGCCTGGCAACCAATGTGGGCGCCTGCAGCGAACTCATCTACGGCATGAGTGATGAAGACAAGGCGCTGGGCGCAAGTGGCGTGGTGGTGCCCATTGCCGATCCAGATGCAGCAGCCAAAGCAGCTCTATCCTTACTTACTGATGAGACCGCCTGGTATCAAGCTCAACAGGCAGGCCGACAACGAGTAGAAAAATATTACACCCAAAAAATGATGTTTGATGCTTATAAAACTATTTATGATAAGGCGCTGGCCGAAAGTGACCGCCGACTGGCCGCACAGGAGACCCACAACTAATGGCTGGCATCGGCTTTGAAATCCGTCGCATACTGGAAAAGGACACCTTGCTTTCCCTGCTGGAAGCCTATGGCTTTGCCGGTTTAATCAGTTCCGGTCCCTGGGTGCTGTCTATTCTAGGCGTGATGATGATTGGCATACTCAGTTATACCATGGTCTCACCACAGGTTTTAATTGTACAGTTCCTGGTCTCGGTCACATATCTGATGGCCTTTTCACTGATGCTGACCGGCATCTTGCAATTGATGTTCACCCGTTTCATTGCCGACCGCCTGTTTGAACTGAAAAAAGCCATCATCCTGCCCAACATGCTGGGCGCACTTTGCCTGACAACACTGGTTGCTGGTGGCAGTGGCGCACTGGTATTAGCTTTTCTATTTGAGCAAAGTCTGACCTACCGATTGTTGATGTTGGCTAATTTTGTCGCTCTCTGCAATCTATGGATTGTGATCATTTTTCTTTCCAGCATGAAAGCCTACCGCTTGATAGTCGGCCTTTTTTTTGCCGGTTACAGCATTGCAGTCATCTCTGCACTGGCATTATCCACACTGGGATTCGGTATGGATGGGCTGTTGTTCGGCGTACTGGTTGGGCATAGTTTTCTTTTGTTCAGTTTTCTGTTTATCATTGTCCAGACCTATCCGGGCGAACAGTTGATTGCCTTCGATTTTCTACAACGAAAACAGATTTTCATCAGCCTCATTTTTACCGGCTTTTTCTTTAACCTGGGTATCTGGGCCGACAAACTGATTTTCTGGTTTTATCCCGATACCTCACAGCTCATTATTGGTCCACTGCGAGCTTCCCTAATTTACGACCTGCCCATCTTTCTAGCTTATCTTTCGATTATTCCGGGTATGGCCGTTTTTCTGGTGCGCGTGGAAGCCGATTTCGCCGAGCAGTATGATCTGTTCTACACCTCTATTCGTGAAGGCGACACTCTGCAACGTATTTATTACCGTAAAGATCGGATGATTTATACCGCGCGTCAGGGGATTTATGAAATTTTTAAGGTACAGGGGATTACCGTAGTTTTACTCTTGCTGTGGGGACAGGATATTCTGCAAGCAATTGGTATTTCACCGCTCTATGTACGACTGTTTTATATTGACGTGGTTGGCGTCAGTGTGCAGGTATTATTACTATCGATTATGAACGTGTTATTTTATCTTGATGGACGCCGCATCGCCCTGTTTCTCAGCCTGCTATTTTTGTTGAGCAATTCTCTGTTCAGCTGGCTCAGCATTCAACTGGGCGCATCCTTTTTTGGTTACGGCTTTACCCTGGCAATGGCATTAACCAGCCTGGTCGGGCTGGCATTGCTGTCACGCAAAATGAACCGGCTGGAATATGAGACGTTTATGTTGCAGGGCGCCATAAAATTCCCGCCAATAAATCTTAATATTCTTTTTTCCGCCTAAAATACTTGCCGCATTTTGAGTTGCCTGATTGAAACTGCGAGGCATTATTTTTTGTATTAGTAGGATTCTTCCCAACTGATATAATGTTCAAGATGATCGATTTTCTCCTGCTGTTCCAGAATAATATCCTTGACTACATCCCCCATGGCGATCAAACCCAGGACTTTTTCATTTTCAACTACCGGTAGATGACGGATGTGGTGCTTGCTCATAATGGCGAGACAAATTTCAACATCCTGCTCGGGAAATGTGTAGTAAACCTGACGGGTCATCAATACCTTTACTTTTGTTTCCCTGGCCGGCAATTCATCGAGAATCATTTTCCGCGCACAGTCTCGTTCGGAAAGCATACCGATCAACTGTCCCTCCAGCAACACCGGCAACGCACCAATGCCTTTTTCCTGCATCATTTTCATCGCCTCAAACACGCTATCATCTGGATGCGTATTCCAAACTTCGTTACCTTTTATCTGCAGTAGTTTTCCAACATTGATCATGGCTTATCTCCTTCAAGTGGCCTCCTTTAACTCATAGCACATCCAGACAGGAAAAACAGAGAAAAAGAAAAAGCCTGATTTGAAACACTAAATAACCCCGCCGCAAGCGGGCGGGGTATTAAGTTGTAATCCGCCGATGGGTTTCGCTGCCAGCAGCGGGGAATTAAACCCAACGGATATTCAAGTCAAACCGCTGTTGCTAAAACCAATCAAGACCATAATTAACAGACTGATACCGATAGTCAGCAGGCTAAAGCCAATAATATGCGAAATGATCACGGCGCGTCTGGACGGCGGCGGCACCAGCCGTTTTTCTAGTTCGCCACTGGCTTTGAGTCGTTCGTATTCCTGCGGCCGTTCTTCCTTAAACTCTTCCAGATCCCAACTGCCGGTAAACATAACGATATCCAACGGAAATTTGGCTGGGCGGAAATGGTTATTGAAGAAATGCACCACAAACAAAGTCGTCACGGCCAGAAAAGCTTCGACGCCGTGGGCGATCGAGGCAATATTAAATACCCAGCCAGGCAGAAAACGTAGCAGAATCGGTGAAGCCCAGAGCACAATACCCGACGTACCGATAACAAAGGCACCCCAATATACCGCCCAATAATCAAACTTCTCCCAATAGGTGAAACGATCCAGACGCGGCGGCTTGCCTTTGCCGAAGAACCAGCGGAATTGCGCCTTCATATCATCCCAATCTTTCTTGCGTGGCAACATGGAATCTGGCCCGAACCATTTGAAGTTTTTATCTTTCAACAAGCGCGAAAGTAAAATTACACCATGCCCCACCACCGCCAACAGGAACATCACCCCGGCCGTGCGATGAATAATGCCAAATACGCCAGGACCGCCTACCGCCTTGACTACCGCCACGGCCCAGCCCGTATCCGCATACATCACGGCCATACCGGTAAACACCAGGGTCATAACCGAGACCGCCAAGAGCCAGTGATTGACACGCCAGTACCAGGCAAAACGCTGAAAATGCACGTCACTGTGTTTTTTCTTCGGCTTGACCCGATAACGCACAGTCAGGGAATCGCTGGTGCTGGTGGCAAAGACGCGTGACTTATATTCACGGTAAAACCAGAGCATGGAATGACTGTAGAAAAAGATCAGCACTGCCACGACAATATAGATCATAATCTTGCCGGTAACGTACATGCCCGGATAGCGTTTAAAATCATGCGTATTACCATGCGCCTTGTAACTGATAATTCCGGCACCGGCATCTTTATGGCATTCGCGACAGGTCTTTAAGCGATTCTGTTTGCTGACTTTTGAAACTGGGTCATCAATTTTGCGTGTGTCGTGGCCACGGTGACAATCCACACAGCGCGGCACGTTCTTATTACCGTGCCAGGCTAATTGTCCGTGGGTGGTCGTCATATAACTGGCGACTTCTTTTTTATGACAGTTGCCGCAGTTTTTAGTCACCACCCGATGGGCGGTCAAACTTTCTTTTTTGGTAATTTCATGGGAAGAATGGCAATCTGAACAGGTCGCACTATCGCCCTTCCAGGGCGTTTTCAGGGCCGCGCCGTGAACCGATCGTTTGTACTCCTGCAACGCCTTGTAATGGCATTCACCACACATCTGGGGAGAATTTTCACGATAGGTGGTGGCTTTCGAATTAGTGGATTTATAAACATAGTGCGCTGTATGACAAGCGGCACAATTAGCATTGTTCTTTACTTTGGTATCTGCATGAACAGAATGGGTATAACGCTCAGTGTTAATCAGCACTTCTGATTTTCGTTGCTTGCGTGCCTTTTTAAGACCACGCCAGTCACGCCCATCGGTTAACGTTTTGGCGCTATCGATATGACAGTTTACACAATCAACGCTTTCCAGTTTTTCCTTGCGATGCGGCAGTTTTTTAATTCCGCGATGACATTCCACACACTTCAGTTTGCCATGCGCACTATCCCGCAGGGCAGAAACATTAATGTCCAGTGAACGTTTGCGAGACTCCCCATGTTCTCCCATGGGCACAGCAAAGCCCTTGACCCCGTGACACTCGGTACATTCCCGATCTGAAAACTCAGCGGCAAAAAGGTTTATAACAGGCAACAGCAGAAAGAAAAGAACAATGATTTTCTTCAACATGTCAGATATTTTTATGTGTTATGCAGAAATAGGCTTCTGATAAACGCCAGCCGTCAATTCTGCTGCTGATTAAAGAAACACACCCGCAGGAACGGCCTGCGGGTGTGGGCATGAGCGATAACACTCAAGCTTTACTTTTTGACCTTTTCGGTCTTAAAGCCATGATTGTCATCATCACTGGGCGACCAGGATTTAGGCGGCTTCTTGCCGATGAACCAGCGATGCATCTTAGAGTTAAGGATTCTATCCAGTACCTTCTGCACCCGATCGGCACCCTTGTTGTTACCTTTACGGCGCGCCTTCTCGATCAGATCCTTCACTTCCGGCACCATCTCCATATAGAAACGATGCGCAACTTCGAACATACCTTCCCAATGCACATAGTCGGGAGCCAACATGGCGGCACCGTGACGGGCGCGGCGACCTTCATGATGCCAGAGATAGAAATAGGTCCACTCAATCTTGTCATTGAATTTGACTGAGTCGATAAGCTTCTCTTTCTTCAATGCCGTGATCAGCTGTTTTGCCGGAATCGCAAACTTGTCGTTGAATAGTTCCACGAAGGAATCCAGCTGTTCGTAGAAGTTGTCGACAATGTTACGCCCGTGACAGGCCGTGCAGACGGACTTCATATCCTTACGCCGCTGCAGCCAGGGCTTGACCTTCTTGCCTGCCTTTTTGGCTTTCGCGTCAATCTTAAACGACACCGGCGCACGCAGGTTCCAGGAAATACGAGAACCAATATCATGGTTGACCGGCAGATCCTTGGTTGCCGACATATGGCAGGTGGCACAGGTGGGTGCGGCGGTGTAGTCCTCACCCGGAATCCACTTACTTGAGTCCATATTCATTTTATCGATATGGGCGCGGAAAGCGACACCATGCACCGACTCTTCATAGATTTCTTTCTGCGGATGATCCGGTCCCAGGTGACAGCGACCACAGTTATCCGGGTGGCGAGCCTGTTCCACATCAAAGTTGTGACGCAGATGGCAGGCCGAACAGGCACCCTTGGAGCCGTCCGGGTTAATCCGACCGATACCCGTATTAGGCCAGGTTGCCGGATTTAAAGAGCCGTCCGACTCAACCCGTACGATGGAACCATGACAGCCCATGCAACCGGAAGTCACCACCGGGGAAGTGCCATTGAGCAATGGCGCACCTTCAACTACATCGGCCAACACATTGTCCAGCGTACCCAGAATATTACCCGCCGAAGCATGGTGGCTGGCATCAAATTCCTTCACTTCACGCGCATGACACTGGCTGCAATCCTTCGGCGAGACAATCACCGAAATGGTGAAATCCTTGTGCTTGATCGCATCTTTGTCCGATGGTTTGGCCTTGTGACATTCGTAACAGCCGACATTGGCGCGGTAATGTTTGGATGCGCCCCACATCGCATAGATGCCCGGCGTCTTTTCACGGTGGCAGGACACACACTGAGCACTTTCCTTGCTCATGTATTTGAAGCCCTTGAGTATTTCTACCGGCTTATCCTTGTTTTTAGCGGCAACCGGCGTGATAAGAACAAACTGCAGGCATACAATACTTAAAAACAAAGCCATCAACATTGCACTGGTTTTGTGCGTCATGCTGCATAGCCTGAATTCAGCAATGGTTTTCATGTCATATTTCCCCTGGTACGGCAACGCCGTACATAGCAACGTTACAATTTTTATAAATAATCAAGCAGGCATGCACTAAAGCAATATTCTGGCCATTACTAATTATGCAAAGGATTCGAGTGCTTAAGTATCTAACTTTAGTATATTTTTAATGTTTGCAGGGAAATTGTTATATTTGAATGTATAG
>JAADGZ010000046.1:2748-4879 GCA_013152045.1 Gammaproteobacteria bacterium | reverse complement strand
AGGCCGGGCCAAAATTAGGTGCTGAGCGCAAGGGAATGAGCGCCATAAAAGGCGGCAGCAACAGTACAAAGCCAACCGCAGCCTTAATAAGTTGATGTCCACGCAAATAATCCCGGCCCCGTGAATAAGCCAGGATCAACAATACGGCACATGACCACCAACACAGGGACAAAATCAGAACAAATAAAATCAGGCCCGGATCATTATATTTCCAGAGCAGGTACAGACAGATGCCAAATAATAATAAATATAAAAACCGTATTAGCTGGTTTTTGATCTCACAGATCCGGGTCCACTCCCAGGCACCCAACATAACAAACAAGGCCAGTAGGACAACAAAACCCGCATCGGGCAATTTAAAGATTCCCCAGATGACAAGCGGGATAAGAATAGCTGCAGTAAACAGGCGCTGTTTAAGCATTACGCAGTTTTTCTATCTGATCGCCCGTGTGGCCAAAACGGCGCTGGCGTCCGGCGAATGATGCCAGGGCTTTATCGAACGCATTGCGATCAAAGGCCGGCCAGAGGGTATCAGTAAAATACAGTTCGGTATAGGCAAGTTGCCAGATTAGAAAATTACTGATGCGCTGTTCACCACCCGTGCGAATAAATAGATCTGGATCCGGTAGTTCACTCATCGAGAGTTCTGCTTCGATCATTTCATTGGTAATAGTCGAAGCCGGTATTTCCCCTGCTACAGCTTTAGCCATCAGCTTCTGTACTGCCTGTAGGATATCCCATTTGCCACCGTAGTTAGCTGCCACATTCAGGAGCAGGCCATCATTATCAGCTGTTAAGGCTTCCGCTTTGAGGATACGATTCTGGATACGTTCAGGAAAGGCGCTATGATCACCGATAACTCGCAACTTGATATTATTGCGATGCAATTTTTTAACTTCCCGATCCAGTGCGATAAAAAACAAATCCATAAGCAGGCTAACTTCCTTTGCCGGCCGACGCCAATTTTCACTGGAAAATGCAAATAAGGTCAGGACTTCAATTTCAAGTTCCCGGCAGGCCTTAACCACTTCACGTACGGTTTCCACACCACGGCGGTGTCCAATAATACGAGGTTTCCTTTGTGCCTTGGCCCAACGCCCATTGCCATCCATAATGATAGCCACATGGCGTGGAAGCTCACGGCTTACATCAATTGCACTAGCCTCATTGTCATGGGAAACGGTATTGCTCACTAAATTATAATTCCTCGGATTGAATGTGAGCCTTGAAGACGTTCATCTTGTTTCTTATGCAAGGAACAAGATCTAAATAGCTATTCCAAATACCAGATCACTTGTGAGTTTCCACGTTCGTGGTAAGTCCTTCGGCTTTACTCAGGAGAGCCTTGTCGAACCATGAGCGTGGAAATACGATGAATAGAACTCTAAATAATCCGCTTGTCCTTCGACAAGCTCAGGACGAACGGCTATTCCAAAAGTGTACTGGTATTTAGAACCGCTATCTAGATTTCCATCAAATCTTTTTCCTTATTTTTCAGCAACTCGTCAATCATAGCAACATAACGGTCCGTTATTTTCTGCACATCTTCCTGCGCATGACGTTCTTCATCTTCGGTGATTTCCTTGTCTTTCTGCAATGACTTGAAGTCACCCAATACGTCACGGCGGATATTACGCACCGCGACCTTGGCACCTTCGCCTTCCTGGCGCACAATTTTAATCATATCCTTACGCCGTTCTTCGGTTAGCGGCGGTAAGGGGACACGAATCACTTCGCCTGCGGTCATGGGATTGAGGCCCATATCAGACGTCATGATCGCTTTCTCAATTGGCGCCACCATCTGTTTTTCCCAGGGAGTCACCGCCAGCGTACGTGCATCGGAAACAGAAATATTGGCCACCTGGCTCAGAGGAACCTGGGAGCCATAATAGTCAAGGGTAATATGATCTAGCAAACTGGTATGTGCACGTCCGGTTCTGATCTTGCTGAGATCATTCTTTAGCGCTTCGATACTCTTTCCCATCCGGGTTTCAGCATCTTTTTTTAATTCGTCAATCATGCATCGCCTCTGAATAAACCACCCCGCAGCAAGCTGACGGGGTATTAAGTTGTAGGTTGGGTTGAATAAAATGAAGCCCAACAGCCTGCTCTGATATTCTGTTGGGCTTCA
>JAADGZ010000046.1:0-2662 GCA_013152045.1 Gammaproteobacteria bacterium | reverse complement strand
TCCCGCCGCAAATTACTCGACCAGAGTACCTACGTTTTCACCCTGGATCATACGCAGCAAGGCACCTTCTTCGTTCATATTGTACACCCGGATCGGTACTTTGTTGTCCCGACACAGAACAATCGCTGTGGTATCCATCACGCCCAGTTTTTCTTCAATCACCTGATCGTAGCCCAGATGATCATAGCGAACTGCACTCGGGTCTTTCATCGGGTCGGCGTTATAAACCCCATCTACCTTGGTGCCCTTGATGACCACATCGGCGTTGATTTCAATACCGCGCAAACTGGCTGCAGAATCCGTGGTAAAAAAAGGATTACCGGTACCCGCAGCAAAAATAATCACCCGGCCTTTTTCCAGATGACGCACCGCACGGCGGCGAATATAGTCTTCACAAACGCTGTTTATGGAAAGCGCTGACATCACCCGCACGCGCAGGCCTTTCTGTTCCATCGCATCCTGCATGGCCAGTGCATTAATAACCGTGGCCAGCATCCCCATGTGGTCCGCTGAGGTTCTATCCATGCCACTGGACGCCAGGCTGACGCCACGGAAAATATTGCCACCGCCGATGACCATTGCAATCTGCACCCCAGCATCGATCAGTGACCTGACCTCATTAGCGATACGCGTAAGGATGATCGGCGAAATACCAAAATCCTGCTCGCCCATCAGTGCTTCACCACTGAGTTTCAATAAGATACGTTTGTAGCCAGTTGAACTTGTCATATTCGCTGATTTACACCTAAGCCGGGTTAGATACGCAGACGTTGCCGACCTCGAAACCAGATCGGTCGGGTGGGTGCGCATCGTAACCCACACATTTGCTTCTATTTTAGTTTAGCCCTTCATTTGTGCGGCGACTTCTTCGGCAAAGTTTTCGCTCTTTTTCTCAATACCTTCACCAACCTGGTAACGAACAAAACCAGCAACACTGGCACTAGCCTTGTCGAGCAACTGGGCAATGGTTTGATCCGGATCTTTGACGAAAGGCTGCCCCAGCAGGGTCACTTCCTTGAGATATTTTTTGATTCGACCGGTGACCATTTTCTCGACGATTTCCGGCGGCTTACCGCTTTCGGCTGCCTGGGCAGAGAAAATTTCACGTTCTTTTTCTATCAACGTCGGATCTACATCGGCTTCCGAGATGCAAACCGGGTTGCTGGCAGCAATATGCATGGCAATATCTTTGCCAAGAGCTTCATCACCGCCATCAAGATTAACCAGCACACCAATGCGCTCACCATGTTTATAGGCTGCAAGCTGTCCCTTGCTCTCAACCACCTCGAAACGGCGCACTGACATGTTTTCACCCGATCAGATTTTTACGACTATCTTCAACACTTACACCATCGGCCAGGGCCGTTGTCAGCAGAGCCTCCAGATCGGCAGGTTTGTTATCCAGTACGCACTGGGCGATAGCATCGACAAAATTTTTGAAATCATCACCCTTGGTGACAAAGTCGGTTTCACAATTGACTTCAACGATGGCAGCAAATTTACCCGCACCATCAATCTGGATAGAAACCAGACCTTCAGCAGCAACCCGACCGGCTTTTTTGTCCGCCTTGGCCATGCCGGACTTGCGCATATTTTCAATCGCAGCATCAACATCGCCATCGGTTTCCACCAGCGCCTTTTTGCATTCCATCATGCCCGCGCCTGTGCGTTCACGCAGTTCTTTAACCAGTGCAGCAGTAATTGCCATTTTTCATTCCTCTTAAAACTTTTATCAAAACTGTTTTGCTAGTGCAGCAGTAAGCGCGTATTTATTCAAAAAAGGGGGCTATGCCCCCTTCTTCATACTGCCTTTGTAGCTAATATTCTTAGCCTAACCTAAATTAATGTACCTGGCTGGAAACCTCGGTCTCGGTCTCGGTAGCAGCGGCCTCGGTTTCATCCACCGCAATAAATTCATCCTTGCTGGTCTTGTCGCCCATAGAGTGACTGGCCCGGCCATCAAGAATCGCAGCAGCTACGCCTTGTGCATACAGGGTAATAGAGCGAATGGCATCGTCATTACCAGGAATAACATAATCAATATTATTCGGTGAATGGTTGGAATCCACTACGCCAATAACCGGAATACCCAGTTTCACGGCTTCACTGACGGCAATGTGTTCATAGCCTACATCAATCACAAACAGGGCATCGGGCAGACCATTCATGTCCTTGATGCCGCCTAGGCTGCGATCCAGCTTAGTCAGCTCGCGATTAAGTGTCAGAATTTCTTTTTTGTTTAAACCTTCAAATTTGCCACCTACATTCATGGCTTCCAGCTCTTTCAGACGATTGATAGACTGCTTAACCGTCTTGAAGTTTGTCAGCATACCACCCAGCCAGCGGTGATTTACAAAAGGCATGCCACAACGTTCGGCTTCTTCACGAACGACTTTCTGCGCCGAACGCTTGGTGCCGACGAACAGTATTTTACCTTTTTTGCTTGCCAGAGAACCAATAAAATTCATCGCCTCATTGTACAGGGGCAAGGTTTTTTCAAGGTTGATAATATGGATTTTGTTGCGCTCGCCAAAAATGTAGGGAGCCATTTTGGGATTCCAGAAACGTGTTTGGTGGCCAAAATGGACACCCGCCTCCAGCATCTGTCGCATGCTTACGTCAGTCATTGTCTTTCTCCTGATTAGGGTTTTGCCTTCCATAC
>JAADGZ010000171.1 GCA_013152045.1 Gammaproteobacteria bacterium | reverse complement strand
GCTAGCCCGAGCAGGGACCAGGTGCGTTTTTCTAGCACCAGTTCTGTATCGGGAGCGGTGGTGGAGGGAATGGAAATAAAATTATCATCGTGGCTAAGCCAGTTGACGATGTTATAACCGAGATCCTGATTACCCTGGTTTCCCAGATAAGTGTTGGAAATAAAATCACCATCACCTAACACAATAACCCGCTGATTTTTTTCTTTGGGATCTTTTTTCTTGTCGCTTTTGTTTGCCTTGGGCTGAGGCCGAGTCAGGGCAAAGCCAATGGTTAAGGGGCCGGGAGTATCGCGGCCCTTGTCAAAGGCGATGCTGCCTTCCAGTTTTGAGGTTTCCGACCAGCTGCGGGCAACGGTTTGCAAGAGGACGCTGGCCTTCCAGTGGTTTATTGCAAAGTGCTGCAGTCCGGCAGCGTGGGGGTAGATGGTCATATAAGTAAAGTCCTGAACCACGGGATGATGGCCATAGCCGGTGACCAGGGCAAAAGATGGATCAGAAATGCCTAGCATCTGGGTGGTGGGATCGACAATGGTGCCGGGAACAAAGCTGATTCCCAGTGCTTTGGCCAGACGTTCAAGACCATGTTCGGAGCCTGGATCATGCAGCCAGAGCAGGTTGCCGCCCTGGTTAAGATAGTTCAGAATAATACTAACTTCACCGGGTAGATAATCGACCTGGGGGCTGGCGATGACCAGCACCGATGTATCCGCTGGAATTTTTGGGTTGTCATTCAGGCTCAGGCTGGTGGCTTTGATACCCTTGCTCGCCAATCCTTTTATGAATAGATTATAGTCCTGATTGGCCTTGCCATCGGGGCGGCGTTCACCGTGGCCGCTGATGAAGACAATCTTTTGTTCACCACTGCGTAGCAGTCGTTGCAGGGTGTTGGTAAGGGTTTCTTCATTCAGGTTCTTGATATGTTCGCGGCGTTGCTGATATTCGACAATGAGTTCGCCATCGACGCTAATACCTTCACTACGGACCCGATCCGGTTCGGTATTCGGATCGACGAAGTGTAGTTTTATATCGGCTTTGTTGTGTTGATAGCGATCGATCAGTTCATGAATTTTGCGGCGTGTGGGAAGTAGCTCACTGTCACGCGCAAAAGCCGTAATGTGGATAGGACCGGGCATCCGTTGCAGCAGTTTAATGCTGGCTTCGGAGAGAGTGTTGCGCCGGTTGGCGGTCCAGTCAGCTTCATAACTGTAGCGTTGTGAGAGCCAGCCCAGCAGGCCGATGATAGTCAGTAACAGGAGCAGGAATAGAAGGTTCTGCAAACGTAGCTGGGTGCGAATTTTGTGGTTTATTTTCATTTCGGCTCCCGATTAATGTTGCAAGCGATCCGCATCCAGACGGCGGATACTCAGAATCAGAAACAGGCTGGTGAAGAGCAGGTAGTAAACCAGATCGGCGCTGTTGAATACGCCTTTGCCGAGCGCTTCAAAGTGGCGCAGGATAGACAGGTAACTTAGCAGACTGCTGGCATGTTCACTGCCTACCTTGTCGCCCGCCCAGTCGAGAATCCATAATAGCAGCAGTGCGCCAAAGGTGCTGATAGCGGCTACGGTGGGTTGCAGGGTGAGGGTCGACATGTATAAGCCTAGCGCGGTAAAAGCGGCTAGTAACAGACTCAGGGCTATGAACAGGGAAGCCAACAGACCTGCGTCAATGGGGCCAGCGACAAACAGTGACAGGGGCATGAGTGTGACCATGCTGATCATCAGTAATGAAAAACTAAAGACGCCGAGAAACTTGCCGAGGATAATTTCGGTCATGGAGATCGGTGCCGACATGAGCAGGGCGATACTGCCGCTTTGTCGCTCTTCGCTGATCAGGCGCATGGTTAGCAACGGCGTGACCATCATCATGATAAAAGCGGCACTGCCGTAGATGGGCGCAATGACCAGTTCGGTCGCACCGGGTGCGTTGGCCATCATTTTTAGCTGTGGCTGGAGGACAATAAAGTCATTCAGTTGTGATAGAAACAGCCAGGCGATAATAAATTGCACCACGGCCAGAATGGACCAGGCCAGGGGTGAGAGAAACAGGCTGCGCAGCTCGCGTCGCGTGCGGCAAGAGTGAAAATCATCATGCGGCCTGTCCCTCCGTTGTTTTATCAATTTGTTTAAGCGAGTCAGGCAGAGCCTGTTCGGTTGCCGTAATGTCGATGAAAATTTGCTCCAGACTGCGGGTTTCCGGACTCAGCTCGATCAGCCCCCAGTGGTTCTGTACCACCTGTTCTGCAATACGACTGGCCGGGCTGTGTTGTTCGGGGTGATGAATGCGCCAGCGACCGTGTTCCAATGCTTCGATAGATTCAACGCCATCAATCTCGTTCAGCATGCTTTCCAGCTTATCTTGCGCAGGCGGTTGTTGCAGGCCGAGGATCAGGCTGCGGGCACACATACTGCGGTTGAGACTGTCGATGTCATCGCTGAATACCAGGCGGCCCTGATTGATAATTTGCACCCGACTGCAGGTCATCTGTACTTCGGGCAGGATATGGGTGGAAAGAATCACCGCATGTTCACTGGCCAGCTCGCGGATGAGGTGGCGGATTTCGCGGATTTGAATGGGATCGAGGCCGACTGTGGGTTCATCCAGTACGACGATGTCCGGGCTGTGGATAATCGCCTGGGCGATGCCGACCCGTTGTCGGTAGCCTTTGGACAGATTGTTGATCAGGCGGCGACCTACCTGTTCCAGGCCGCAGCGTTGTTTAGCGCGTTTTAGCGCGGCCTGACGTTGTTGCCTGGGTATACGATTGATCTGGGTGCAGAAAATAAGGTATTCATCGACGCTTAGTTCGCGGTACAAGGGCGGTCGTTCCGGCAGGTAGCCGATGCGCGCCTTGGCCTGACTGGGGGCATCGAGCAGGTCGATGCCGCAAATTTTAATCTGGCCGCGGCTGGGAGCGAGGTTGCCAGTGATAATTTGCATGGTAGTGGATTTGCCTGCCCCGTTGGGGCCGAGGAAACCCAGCACTTCACCGCGGCGGAGTTCGAAACTGACATCATGTACAGCCTGTAATGAGCCGTACTGACGATAGAGGTTGTTTACGCTGATCAGTAAATCAGATGACATGATTCCTTGCCGTCCTGGTTATTGTGGATGAATGCGCCAACAGATGCCTGTGCTACTATGTGTGCAGTTTAGTAAGGCTGACATTCCGGCACGTTTTCCCCGCTCGTTCTTACAACAGTTAAAGCAAAATTATGCGTATTCTCCTCGGCATTGATACCGGTGGTACTTTTACCGACTTTGTTTTGTACCGCAATGGACAATTGAAAATCCATAAAGTTCTATCTACACCGCAGGCACCCGAGCAGGCTATTTTACAGGGGCTTGCGGATTTACAATTAGTTTTGCCCGCAGCTGAAAACGAGTTCTATATCGTACATGGTTCTACCGTAGCTACCAATGCCGTACTTGAAGCCAAGGGGGTCAGTACGGTATTTATCAGCAATTACGGCATGAGCGATATGTTGACGATTGCGCGGCAGACGCGGCAACAACTCTATGCGCTGCAACCTTCATCGCCCCCTGTTCCACTGCCGTCTTCGCATTGCCTGGAAACCGGTGGCCGACTCGGTGCTGATGGGGGCGTGGTGGAGCCGCTGAGTGATGCGGAGGTGCAGGCCCTGGTGCAGCAGGTGGTTCGACTGAAACCGCGCGCGGTGGCTATTAATCTGTTGTTTTCCTATTTAGATGATCGGTTTGAAAAAAAGATTGAAGCGGCCCTGCCTGAAGATATTTTTGTCTCCCGCTCTTCCGCCGTGTTGCC
>JAADGZ010000115.1:1202-3377 GCA_013152045.1 Gammaproteobacteria bacterium | reverse complement strand
CTCCATCATCTTGCTCGAAGCCTCGCGCAACTTGGATTCCGAGTCGATGAGGAACATGGCGCTGGTAACAATTTCGTCGCCTTCCTCCACGCCAGACAGAATCTGCACCACACCGTCCGAGGCGATACCGAGCTTGACCTCACGGGGTTCGTATTTGCCCTCACCGCGCACAATAAAGACGGTATCGCGTTCACCCGTTCGCAACACGGCTTCATCCGGAACAACAATCGCATCCACTTGCTTGCTGGCGCGGATATTGATATTGGCGAACATATTGGGCTTCAATTCAATTCCGGGATTGTCGAACTCCAGACGCACCTTGATGGTTCGCGTGTCGGCTTCCAGATACGGATAGATGTAGGTCGTGTCGCCGGTAAAGACTTTCCCCGGCAGCGCTGCGAGTGTCATCTGCGCCTCGTCTCCCACCTGTATCCACGGCAGTTCATATTCGTATACGTAAACGTAAACCCACACTCTGGAGAGATCGGCGATCATATAAATCTCGGTCTGCGGCGTAACATACTGTCCATCGCGCGCACCGATATTGATCACGATGCCGGAAAACGGTGACTGTATGTGCATATATTTCATGACCTCGCGCGTTTCTTCCAGTTTCTTGATCTGATGCTCGGGCACATCGAACAACCGCAACCGTTCACGTGAACTCACCGCGAGTTCCTCGGCACCGCGCCTGATATCATCAATAGGGCTGCGCTGGAGGGCACTGAGATTGTTCAACGCCAGCAAATATTCCTGTTGAGTGGATACCAGCTTTGGCGAATAAATGGACAACAGGATTTCATTCTTTTTTACCCCCATGCCTGTTTCATTCACGCGCAACTCGTCAACCCAACCTTCCGTTTTGGGGTGCAAGCGGGCTATCCGTTTTTCGTCATAGGCCACTCGGCCGACACTCTTCACGTCGCGAGTCAGTGTCGTCCGCTTCGCCAGGGCGGTACGGACGCCGATATCCTGTACGATCACGGGGTCAATCCTTACCGTTCCCGGCGCATCGCGATTTTCACCGACCGCTGGCTGTCGAGTATCAGAGGCAGAACGCGCCGCTGCAGTGGCCGGTGCGACGTTCTGGTTCGCAAACCAGTAGCCTGCGCCGACACCCAGGGTCATCGTAAATACGACGATAATTATAATTTTCATGTTCATGCGAGGTCTCCTGCCTGTGTAGTCGCCGCGCTACTGACCGCGCGTTTTTCCTTGAGTTGTAAAATCAAGCCGTAGAACACCGGCACCACGACCAGACAAACCACGAGGGTTGTCAGCATGCCGCCAATCATGGGTGCGGCGATGCGTTGCATCACGCTTGATCCGGTGCCCGAACTCCACATGATGGGCAAAAGCCCGGCGATAATGGCCGCCGCCGTCATTGCAATGGCACGTACGCGCTGGGAGGTACCGTTCAGCACGGCCTCAAAAATCTCTTTTGAAGTAAGTGGACGCTGTAGTTCTGCGCGTTTTCGCTCCACTTCGTGGCCGATAAAGGTCAGCACCAGCACGCCGATTTCGGCCGCCACTCCAGCAAGCGCGATAAAGCCCACATCCACCGCCACACTCAAATTGTAGTCCATCAGGTAGATCAGCCAGGCTCCACCCACCAGCGCGAACGGTACCGAGGCCATCACTACCATCGGTTCAATCATCGTCTTGAAATTGAAATACAGCAGCAAGAAGATGAGCACTAACACCAACGGAGCCGCTAACTTCATGCGGGCATTCGCCTGCTGCATGTATTCGTATTGCCCGGACCAGAGCACCTCATAACCGGCCGGGATATCCACGCCCTTGGCTACCGCCTCTTTGGCTTTCGCAACGTAGCCGCCGATATCCGAGGATTTGATGTCGACATAAATCCAGGTATCGGACAGCGAATTCTCGCTCTTGATTGACGGTGGTCCGCGGCGAATGATCAAATCAGCCACCTGGGCGATGGGAATCTGTGCACCGCTGGGCGTGGAAATGAGCATTCGTTTGAGTTCCTCTGGCGAGCTGCGCTGCGCGCGCGCATAGCGCAGATTGACCGGGTAGCGTTCCAGACCCTCCACCGTTTCCGTAATGTTCATACCGCCAACGGCGGATTGAATGACGTCTTGAATATCACCCACGGTCAGGTTGTACCGTGCCGCTTCTTCACGATTAATTTCAAAGTCCAGGTAATAC
>JAADGZ010000115.1:0-1187 GCA_013152045.1 Gammaproteobacteria bacterium | reverse complement strand
ATGGCCGACTTGGTTTCGGGCAGCATGATCAGGACGCCCTCAATCTCTTTACCAACGCGTTGCAGTACCGACAGATCCGGACCAATTATCTTGATGCCCACCGGGGTTTTGATGCCGGTGGACAGCATGTCGATGCGTGTCTTGATCGGGAATCCCCATGCATTGGCCACGGCTGGAAACTGGATGGCCTGGTCCATTTCGTCGACCAGTTGTGCCGTCGTTTTGGACGGATCCGGCCATTCCTCCCTGGGTTTGACGCGGATCGTAATCTCCGTCATGGCCAGAGAAGCCGGGTCGGTGGATGTTTCCGCCCGCCCGTTCTTGCCGAACACGGATTGCACCTCCGGGAAAGTAATCAGGATCTTGTTCATTTGCTGCATCATTTCCCTCCCCTTGGTGATCGAAATACCGGGAAGAGCCGTGGGCATATAGAGGATGTCACCCTCATCGAGCGGCGGCATGAATTCGCTGCCCAATTTGCTCAGCGGATAGGCTACGCTCATCAATACCGCCAACGCCACGCCCAGCGTCGCCCATTTGTATTTCAAGGCATTGCTAAGCGCAGGACGATGAATAAACTTCAGGAATCGATTCACCGGATTTTTTTCTTCGGGCATGATCTTGCCGCGAATGAAATAGCCCATCAGCAGTGGCACCAGGGTTACGGCAAGAACCGCCGCCGCCGCCATGATATAGGTGGCGGTAAAAGCCAGGGGCTTGAACAAGCGGCCGGACTGCTCCTGCAAAGTGAAAATTACCAGGTAGGATGAGGTGATGATCAGCAACGAAAAGAACAGGGCGGGAGCGACCTCATTCGAGGCCTCTCGTATCGCTGCCCAACGTTCGGGGATAGTCAGTTCTGATCCCTTTTCCTTCTCGCCGTTCTCCAGGTGTTTGTGGGAATTTTCGATGAGCACAATGGCGCCATCCACCATCGCACCTAACGTGATGGCGATACCACCAAGGGACATAATGTTGGCGGACAAGCCCTGCCATTGCATCAGGATAAAGGCCATCAACATGCCCATGGGCAAAGTAATAATGGCGACCAGCGCGGATCGCGCGTGCATCAGGAAAATCATACACACCAGGGCAATGACAACAAATTCCTCAAACAGCTTTTCCGTGAGGTTGTCCACAGCCCGCTCAATCAAGGCGCCCCGGTCGTACACCGGCACGATCTCCAC
>JAADGZ010000251.1 GCA_013152045.1 Gammaproteobacteria bacterium | reverse complement strand
ATGCATATCCAAGGTTTTATATTTAAAACTCGTACGCCAAGCGGAAATGCACGCGCACATCGCCTTTTTTAACCGTACTCACCGCCTTGAACGGATAAGCGGCATCCAGGGCAAGATTCGCGTGACCAGCTTTCAGCCGCAAACCAATACCACTGCTGAACAACTCATAACCTTTAGCCTGATCGGGTAGCGCTTCCAAAATCCACAGCTTTGCTGCATCTACAAACCAGAGAGCATAAAAATCTTTCATCGATTTCCAGCTTTTACTTCCAAGATAGGGCGTATGCAGCTCAAATGAGGCCTGCACCGCGTTATCACCCAGCGCCTGTGATTCGTAATAGCCACGTACGCTTTCTGCACCACCGGCGGTGAATTGCTCATTACTGATCAGGGGGGAATCGGTATACTGGAACGAGACTTTCATTTTTCCGCGAAACCCGGCTTTGATCGGGAAACGACGCTGGACATCTCCGCTCAAATAGATAAAGTTGGCTTTGGAAAAAATACGCTTATTGTCAAACTCTAGTTGATCGTTAGGACCACGCAGGCCAAATGTTGTACCTATGCCATAGCTTGTTATTGCACGCGAAGACCGTTGGGTTAGATCGTAACGTAAGCTAAACGGATAATAGGTAATGGGCGTATTCATTGTATCTGCACCCACCAGATTCAGACCTTCCTTGAAGTTTTTATAATCAACGCCATAGGTCAAACTGTGAAAATAATTACGATCGCCCTGCAACGGCACGATCACCCTGCCACCAAAAATGTCACCGATACCGACCACATTCAGTGCACCGGCACTGGCGATATCCGTATTGGAATCCGAACGTACACCATATAAGGCAATACGAATACCAGAGTCCTGTAGCGGAAAAACATAGGTCGCCGCCACGACTTTAACCTCATCCTTTTTTTCCGGTGAAGTCTGATATTGTAATGACAGACTGTGAAAACGCTGCCAGAGATTGTCATAGCGCAAGGTGCCAACAGCACGTGTGCGTGTTGTACTTTCCGTATTCCGGCCATTGACCTCAAGGCTGCCATGCAGGGGCAACTTGTCTTTCACCTTGAGTTCAACTTCCATGGTTCCCGGTTCCCGCCCCGGACGCATGATCGGGGTAATAGAACGATCCGGACTCTCCTGATTCAGGATGGCCATCTCTTTTCTGACATCGGGAAGATGTGGAACACTGCCACGACGCAATGCCGGCACCTCTTTTCGGATCTGGCTTAGAAGAAAATAACGCGAGCCGGTTATCTTCAAACGATCAACCCGGCCTTCGGTCACGCGCAGGCGTACCACACCATCAACTACTTTTTGTTCCGGTATATCCACCAGCACGGTGGGATAACCGGCATTGCGATATTCCGCTTCCAGCGCGGCGCGCGCCTGTTCGATATCCTTAATGGTTTTATTCGGCCCCAGAAAAGGATAAACAATACGTTCCAAGCGGGTCTGCTCCAACAGGGTATTGCCGCGCACCCGGTATTCCTGAATATTCATAACCGGGGCAGGCGCGGTTTTTATTCCTGTAGTAGCCGATGCAACATCATCTACATGGGAACCAGAATCAGCGGCTTGTGCATTAACCAGTCCGCTACAAAGCCACAACAAAACAATCATCAGTGGCAAGTTTACTAACGAGTAATCTTTAGTTTTTGTTTTTATTAGCACAACAACGAAATCAAACAATGAACAATCCTCAAATACGATCTACCCGTCTTTATACATGGGCATAAAAACGTACACCACCGCAAGTAGACGGGGTATTAAGTTGTAGGTTGGGCTGAATAAAATAAAGCCCAACACGGTCTGGTTCGATATTCTGTTGGGCTTCATTTTATTCAGCCCAACCTACCGTTATCTCCGCAAGCAGCGGGGAATTGAACCCCAGGAGAGTAAAAAATATATACCCCGCGTAAAGGTTAAATAGTTACAGCACAAATAAACAAAGCCAGCCCCCCTTGCAGGGGGCTGACTTTGTGTTCTTCAGTTATTCCACGCTACCTTGCATAACGTAAACAGAATGGTTTTTTCAATACTCCGTATTCTCTACTCGTCAAAATACAGATACTTAGAGTGCCGAGATAAAAAACCTTAGAGCTGGGGTGCCTGATAGGCGTTATTTAGAAGCGGTACGGTGCAGTTGTCCAGCTTGCCGGAAGCCGCATGGGTATAGGGAATAACCGGTGCAGTTACATCCAGGATACCGTTAGCTGCCGGAGCAAAGTTGGTGCTAACTGCCAGATAACCACCCTGGCCCCAGGGCTGAATCAATTTTGTATCCAGATTTCCAATAGTCGTCGGATTACTGGCTGTGCGGGCGATGGTTTCAATGATGGTCAGCTTGTCGCCAGCCGGACCAGTGTAAGCCGGTTTACGCCACTGGAAAGTCTGCTCAGCCCAGTCAAGATACTTGCCGTTGGCAGCATTTTGAATGGTCGGAGCCACACCGTCGATCTTGATGAAACGATAATCATCTTTCAGATTGCCGTTTTTCTCGGTGGACTGTAAGCCAAACGCCCAAGCAGTAACAGGTCCGCCAATCAGAGGGTCATTATTCTGGCCAGTGCCATTTGTGCCATTATTGAAGTCGTTCAGACACACGCTCATATCACCGGAACCTTCGTTTTTAATCACAACCGGTCCCACAAAAGGGTTACCCGTAGATGCAGGTGCAACGGCATTAGCCGTACAGGGATAATGCAGGAAGTTAGCGTTCATCTGCGCCTGAGTGCCGGAACCATCTACGCGGCGACAGAAAGTCACCTTGGTGCTAGTCGGCAGAATACTAGCTACCGAAGTCAGAGCTACACCGTTGACCTTAAAGGCACTCCAGTTTTTAATCATACCAGTCGCCAGTGAAGCTACCTGACGCTTGTTCAGGCTAGGCATGCAGGCTTCTGTATCTGATTTTACACAGGGGCTACCTATACCAAACTCGGCTTCCTGCAACGCATTACGCAGAGTGGTGGTAACTGGGATGCCAAAAACCGCAGCGGCGGCAGATTTGACTACCATCTTCAGAGCGACTGTAGCAGCGTTGACCGGAGTGTTACCGGCAGGCGTGTTCGCGCCAACGAACATTTCCGGGTTTACATCGGATACACCAGCATCGGATACAACCTTAATCAGATTGCCTGTGGGATTTCCGCTGGCATCAAGAGCAGTAATGTTGCAGCGATAGAAAGTTTCAGGCGCAGTTTTTGTGCAATTGTTGTTAAATATATTCATGGCATCAATCGCCACTTCATTGAGAACCGGATTGACACCCTCACCGGAACCACCTTTGGAACGCTTGTTAAACAACACCTTGCGAACCGTAGTATCAGTGGAAGGGAAGCCAGCCTTGACATTGTCAACTGTGCAAAAATAGGACGTATAGGCCTTGCCGGGTTTTACCGAATCATCCTTGTAGATGTCCAGATCAGTCGGGCCATTGGCATCGCTGACGCAAATGTTTCCGAACAGAGTGGCAATAGCCTTGTCCTGGGCGGAAGCGCCTGACATATATATTGTAATATCAGGCACATTAGTCGGCGCCAGCGCAAATGCAGAGCCGGACAGCAATACGGCAGATATCGCCGTTGCAATTTGTTTGATTTTCATTTTGTTATTCCTCAGATAATAATAAAACAGAGATTTAGATCAATCAGACTTTACGACGACGGGCAACGCTTACCAGACCCAGCAGGCCGGAACCGAACAACCAAACCGCAGCAGGAACAGGAACGGCAGAAACCGGCGCATAGGTCAAGTCACCAGATTTGGTCAGTTTCCAAACATTTGGCAGTTTAGTCGGCTGAACAGTTGTGTAATCACCCAGCATTAGGACAGAATAGAAAGGAACGCTGTTGTCAATATTGCCGATCGTAAGGAAGCTCTTACCTCCATCATTGATGTTCCAGGTGGGTTTTCCAAAGTAACCGGTATCACCAATAACCGAAAAGCTGGAATTGTTCGCACTAGTAGTGGTAGTCAGCGCATCACCGGCAGCGGCATTGCTATCCAGCGAAAAAATAT
>JAADGZ010000056.1 GCA_013152045.1 Gammaproteobacteria bacterium | reverse complement strand
GCACTTCCTTCGGTCGCCCAACAGGAATTTTGGGCATCCTTATCGGGTTGCACAGAATGTTGGGCTTCATTTTATTCAGCCCAACCTACGCGACTAGATCATACTGAATATTGTGCTGAACAGTTATCTTCAGGCTTTCATAATGAATGAACAGGAATTCAGACAACTCAAACAGCAGGGCTATAATCGCATTCCGCTGGTGCGCGAAGCGCTGGCCGATCTTGACACGCCTCTCAGTACCTACCTGAAACTGGCCAACGGGCCTTATTCCTATTTGTTCGAGTCTGTACACGGTGGCGAGAAATGGGGCCGCTATTCCATCATTGGCCTGCCCTGCCGTAAGCGGGTGAGCATCGACGGCCACACTGTGCGCGTGTTCGAAGGCGATGCCGAAGTTGAAACACAGGTGGTAGATGATCCGCTTGCCTGGGTCGAAGATTTTTACGCCCGTTTCCGGATACCGGAAGTTAGCGCGCTGCCGCGTTTCACCGGTGGGTTAGTCGGTTACTTTGGTTATGACACGGTGCGCTACATTGAACCGCGACTGGGCGACTGTCCCAATCCGGATCAGTTGCATACGCCGGATATCCTGCTAATGGTATCGGATGAAGTGGTGGTCTTCGATAACCTGTCCGGCAAGATGCACATAATTATTTATGCCGACCCGGAGCAGGACGATGCCTACACTCGGGCGAAGACACGCCTGGATCAACTGGTGGGGCAGTTGCATGACAGCATTCCTCAGCATGTTTGCGCCAGCCCCCGGCAGGTGAATGAAAAAGATTTTGTTTCCGGTTTTACCAAAGAAGGTTTCGAGGCGGCGGTTGCCAAAGCCAAAGACTATATTGTTGACGGTGATATCATGCAGGTGGTGCTGTCGCAGCGGCTGTCGATTCCCTTTAATGCCCGGCCGCTGGATCTTTACCGCGCCCTGCGCAGTCTGAACCCCTCACCCTACATGTATTATCTGGATCTGGATGATTTTCATATCGTCGGTTCTTCGCCGGAGATCCTGGTGCGGGTGGAAGATGAGATGGTAACCGTGCGCCCGATTGCCGGTACCCGCCCCCGTGGTGAGGATGAGGAACAGGATCGTGCTCTGGAGCAGGAACTGCTGGCCGATCCCAAAGAACTGGCCGAACATCTGATGCTGATCGATCTGGGCCGTAATGATGTCGGACGGATTGCCGAAACCGGCAGCGTCAAGTTGACTGAAAAAATGTTGGTCGAACGTTATTCGCATGTGATGCATATCGTTTCCAATGTCACCGGCAAACTAAAGCAGGGCATGTCGGCGATGGACGTGCTGCGTGCTACCTTTCCAGCCGGCACGGTTTCCGGCGCGGCCAAGGTGCGGGCCATGGAAATCATCGATGAACTGGAACCGGTCAAACGCGGCGTCTACTCCGGCGCCGTCGGCTACTGGTCATGGTCGGGTAATATGGACACCGCGATCGCCATTCGCACCGCCGTGATCAAGGATCAGACCCTGCATATACAGGCCGGCGCCGGAATCGTATACGACTCAGTGCCGGAGAAAGAATGGGAAGAAACCATGAACAAGGGACGCGCGATATTCCGCGCCGTCGCCCGCGCAGAAGCCGGATTGGGTGAGGTGCATAAATAGAAATTTTTCAACGCAAAGACGCGGAGTTGCAAAGAACGCAAAGGAGTGCATTATGGATGAAAATGGAATTTCGAGAATTGTCGTGGGTGCGGCAATCGAGGTACACAGGGAACTGGGGCCGGGATTGCTCGAATCGGTTTACCAACAATGCCTTGCTCGTGAGCTCCAGCTACAAGAAATGCCTTGTTCATTGGAAGAATCTATAGATGCGAAATATAAAGGATTAAAGTTTGATGTTGGATATCGACTGGATATGGTGGTAGCGGATAAAGTAATTGTTGAATTAAAAGTTGTTGAAACTATATTACCCGTTCATAAAGCGCAATTATTGTCATATCTAAAATTGAGTAATAGAAAATTGGGTTTGTTGCTTAATTTTAATGTGCCGGTAATGAAAGATGGAATTAGACGAGTGGTTAATAAATTATGATCTATAAAACTTTGCGTTCTTTGCGCCTCCGCGTCTTTGCGTTGGGTTATTGATGATCGACAATTACGATTCCTTTACCTATAACCTGGTGCAATATTTTGGCGAGCTGGGTGCGGATGTGCGCGTGCTGCGTAATGATCAGATCGATATTGCGGGAATCGAAAAACTCGATCCGGATCAGATTGTAATCTCGCCCGGTCCCTGTACGCCCAACGAAGCCGGTGTATCGGTTGAAACGATTAAACACTTCGCCGGCAAAAAGCCGATACTTGGGGTTTGCCTGGGACACCAGAGTATTGGCCAGGCCTTTGGCGGGAAAATCGTTCATGCAGGTAAAATCATGCATGGCAAGACCTCGATGATCCATCATGCCAATCTGGGTGTTTTTAGTGGCATTGAAAATCCCTTTGAAGCTACGCGCTATCACTCGCTGGTGATTGAAAAAACTAGTCTACCGGACTGCCTCGAAGTAACGGCCTGGACAGAAGATGAAAACGATGAGCTGGATGAAATCATGGGTGTGCGGCATAAAGAGTATGCGATTGAAGGCATGCAGTTTCACCCCGAGTCTATTTTGACTGAACACGGGCATCAATTGCTGAAGAATTTTCTTGAAAAAGGATAACATCTCAACGCAAAGGCGCAGAGACGCGAAGGGCGCAAAGATTTTTTTTGTATTTTGGTTTGTGGCTTTTGTAAGTGAAAAATGTTTTGTTGACCAAATTACTGTATGAAATAATTTTAAGTTTTTTTGAAAAACCTTGCGTTCTTGGCGTCTTCGCGCCTTTGCGTTAATAATCTTTTAACGAGGGTGTAAAAATGAACATGCAACAAGCCATTAAAGCGGTAACCGAACGTCGCGATCTGAACGCTGATGAAATGACCTCGGTGATGCGCACGATTATGACGGGTGAGGCGACGCCGGCGCAGATCGGTGGTTTTCTGATTGGCCTGCGCATGAAAGGCGAGAGCATAGAGGAAATTGCCGCTGCGGCCGGGGTGATGCGGGAACTGGCGACCGGGGTGAAGGTGGAGGGCGAGCACATTGTCGATATCGTCGGTACGGGTGGCGATGGCAGTAATACTTTCAACATTTCCACCGCCAGCAGTTTTGTCGTGGCCGCCGCCGGTGGAACCGTGGCCAAGCACGGCAATCGTTCAGTTTCCAGCAAGTCCGGCAGCGCCGACCTGCTTGAGGCGGCCGGGGTGAACCTGGATCTGGATGCCGAACAGGTGGCTCACTGCATTCGCGAGACCGGCGTCGGTTTTATGTTTGCGCCGAAACATCACAGCGCCATGAAACACGCCATCGGCCCACGTAAGGAAATGGGTGTGCGTACTATCTTTAATGTGCTGGGTCCGTTAACCAATCCAGCGGGCGCACCCAACCAGCTGTTGGGGGTGTTTGCTGATGAGCTTGTTGAACCGCTGGCGCAGGTGCTGAACAAACTGGGCAGCAACCATGTGCTGGTGGTGCATTCAGAAGATGGCATGGATGAAATCAGCATCGGCGCGCCGACCAACGTTGCCGAGTTGAAAAATGGCAAGGTCACAACCTACACGATGACCCCTGAGCAGTACGGGATAGAGCAAAGTGACATTCGTGCACTTGCAGTGAACAGTGCCGAAGAATCCCTGAATATCATCAATGCCGTGCTGGATAACCAGCCGGGTGGCGCGCGGGATATCGTGATGCTCAATGCCGGTGCCGCCATCTATGCCGCAGATCTGGTCGATAGCCTTGAAGCAGGCATACAAAAAGCGGATGAGGTTATTGCCAGTGGCGCGGCAAAGGAAAAACTGGCCGCGCTGGTGAAGGTTTCTAATAGTTTCTGATTTTTCACCGCAAAGGACGCTAAGTTAACCGCCTAGGATTTAGTTTCCCCAGGACGTTGTGATTAATATTGAACCGCCAAGACGCAGAGTACGCCAATACGCCAAGAATTATGTTATTAAAACTTGGCGCCCTGGCGTCTTGGCGGTTCAAATTGTTCTTTCGACTAATACCCTGCAGCTTGTTGCGGGGTAGTTTATTTATTAACTTAGCGACCTTTGCGGTGAAAAACATTACCAGAACATGAATTGTATAATCCAATTATGAACAAGACCCCCGACATTTTAAAAAAGATCATCCAACGCAAGGCGGAAGAAATCACCGAGCGTAAGGTGAACATTTCTTTGGCGGAAATAGAAAAGCGCAGTCAGTTGGCGTCACCCGTGCGCGGTTTTGTTGCGGCGATCAAAAACAGAATCGATGCAGGGCAGGCGGCGGTGATTGCTGAAATCAAAAAAGCCTCGCCCAGTAAGGGCGTGATGCGTGAGAATTTTCATCCGGCCGAGATCGCACACTCTTATGAAAAGGGTGGCGCGGCCTGTTTGTCGGTTTTAACCGATGTTGATTTTTTTCAGGGTCATGACGCTTACCTGCAACAGGCCCGTTCAGCCTGTAAGCTGCCTGTGCTACGCAAGGATTTTATGATCGATCCTTATCAGGTATTTGAAGCACGCGCACTGGGCGCGGATTGTATTTTATTGATTGCCGCAGTGCTGGAAGATGCGCAGATGAAAGAGCTTGCCGAACTCGCCGGCCGACTGGAAATGGATGTTTTGATCGAAGTGCATGATGGCGAAGAACTGGAACGGGTGCTACCGCTGGATCTGCCACTGGTTGGCATTAATAACCGTAACCTGCGTACCTTTGAGACCTCGTTGCAGACCAGCATCGAGTTGCTGGCGATGATTCCGGGTGGACGGATTGTAGTGACCGAAAGTGGTATTCACACAGCGGCCGACGTGGCGTTGATGCGACAAAACAATATTAATACTTTCCTGGTCGGCGAGGCGTTTATGAAAGTCGATGAGCCGGGGGAGAAATTGCGCGAGCTGTTTTTCTGAGGGTTAGCCCGGTAGGTTGGGCAGAGCGATAGCGAAGCCCAACATTATAGATTGTTCCTGCTAACCTGTTGGGCTTTGCTATCGCTCTGCCCAACCTACAATTTAATC
>JAADGZ010000181.1 GCA_013152045.1 Gammaproteobacteria bacterium | reverse complement strand
TGGAATATCCTGCTCCTTGATCAGAATAGTCGCCGAGGATTTATAGGTGGCCGGCCATAGCAATGCCGCCAGTGCTCCTATCAGGAAAACGGCTACTGCAATGACCAGGATGCTGGTGCGACGTCTTTTAACTGCGCCTAAATAGTCAGATAAACCAAGCGTTTGCTCTTCCATTATTTTCCCTTTCGCGCCAGGGGAACTGCAACAACGCGGACATGACCCTCCCCCAAACACAGGCCACTAGCGGGAAACCGCAATTCTAGGCCAGCGGTAGGCCAGCGTCAAATACGCGGCGTTTTGTATCGCGTCGTCGCTGATGTCTTTAAAAGTCTGTTTTCTATAGCGGTAACTGCCGGATAAACTCCAGAATTTTTTCAATGCCCAAATGAATGTAGGTTCAATCTGAACGTAATTGCGGTTCAGTCTGCTGGCAATATCGTTGCTGCTTTTACTTCTGTAGAAACTGAAATTCAGACTGGCTGAAAGAGTCCCGCTGAACCGGTACAGGTTGGTTGAACCCAGACGAGTGACTTCGATTGGTTGGCCATTGAAATCGCTGCTGATGTTGCGGGAAGCCGTTAGACCGATTCTGCCGCGCAGGAAAGTTTTGGCGAGGCTGGCGTCAAAGGTGGAGCCTGAGCTGCTGTTGGATACATTTTGGGGCGGCAGGGTTATGATGATAATGCTATTCCCCAATAAGATGGGTATCTGGCTGGTCTGAGAGAAGTCTGTCCCGGTGCGTCGGATACCGACGAATAGCGAACCCGACAATGTTTCACTGAACTGATAAGAAGCACCACCTTGCAGGTTGATATTGGTTGATTTCACATCGTTATCAGTGTTGGTCCGGCTTCCCGATAGTGTTACCGAGGTAGTCGTTTGTTCGTTCATTACACGGGTCAGCGATGTCTGGGCGCTGTTCAGAGTGTAATTTACAAACCTGGCATCAGTTGTGTTCAGATATTCAACATCGATGTAGCTGTAACTGATGCTAGCCTGGGTACGTTCGTTAAAAGAATAGGTCCAGTTTGGACTGGCAGTAATGTTTTGCCGGCGTACGCGGTCAACGGCTATGCCGGTCGCTTCTAGTTGAGTGTCCAGCGTAGTGTCTTTTATAAAGCCGAGATCCAGTCCCAGACGGGATCGCTCCAAGGTCTGAAATGAATTTATTTCAACACGGGAATTGTTGTCGTCCAGGTCGCTGTCGTTTTCGAAGCGACGGAAATCGAAACGTATCGTACCGCTGGCGCCTGATGTGGGTGTCGCCACACTGAAGATTGCACTGGGACTGAAGGTGGCTTCAGCTGAAGATATCTCGTTATCGGTGCTCAGGCGCAGATTGTCGTCGTAGCCGGCTTTGAAACGGAATGTTGGGCTGATTTCCCACTCGGCAGCTTGCGTGGTCGCTATGCACGCGACAGACAACAGCGCAATCGATATCTTGCGTAGTAGGATTCGCATCTTTAAGTTTTTTGTCGGGCAAGTCCTTTAGGGGACTACCACCACATCGCCGGCCTGCAGAACAATGTTCTGTTCCAGATGTTTCCCTTTTTCCACTTCGCCGTATTCGAAGGGGATGGCTTGCAGCGTTCCGTTTTTCCTCCGCAAGATCTTGATTTTGTTCAATGCAGCATAGGTGGATGTTCCACCCGCTATACTGAGTGCCTGCATGACATCAACTTTACGCACGATGGCGAATTCCCCTGGCCTGTTGACCTTGCCAATGACGTAAATTTTGTTGCCCAGCAGTTGTTGTACCGAGACTGTCAGGACAGGATCCGGGATATATTTACGAAGTTTTTCAGTAAGCCGTTTACGCAGGTTTTCAACACTGTTACCCGCCGCACTTATCTCTCCTGCTAGGGGAAGGTTTATTCTGCCATCAGGGCGGACGACAATTTGCTGAGTTAAATCCTCTTCTTTCCAGACTGATACCAGCAGGATATCGCCAGGCTGAATCTGATAGTAGTCAGTTCCATCGGATGTGTTGGCTGCAACCACCGGGGTGCTGTGCAACATCAATGCCTGAGTTACAAGAATCAGGATCGCTAAGGGGGGCCACTTGAATTTTGGTCGCATACTCTTAAGTTGGACTTGGAATTTTTGGAAATTGAAGTGCAATACATTTAAGCAGATGGTTCGACCTGGGTCAAGAAAAACACCTGTTCGAGCGCGCTACGTGAAGATAATGATAGTTGTGATTCAGATGGTTGATTTATTTCATTATTATGATTCAGTGGTAAATAATGGCGACGCATAAAAAAGGCGCAACCATTCTCTGGTTACGCCTTCTTCAGGGACAGTTCTATATCAGTGAGTTAAACGGCGGCGCATCCATCCCAGCAGCCCAATAAAGATACCCACCAGCCACCAGTCAGCAGCACTGTTCAGGCTCTGTTGCGTCCTTGCGACAGTACACCCACCACTTTCACTGCTATCAAACTTGTCCAGGGTATTTTGGGCCGAATTGTTGGCGGCGGGGAATGTCCCAATACCACCAGGGTCTGCAATCGTGCCTGGCGTGGCATCGCTGTCATTCGGTCCAGCGCCAACACCGTTGTCGGCGATGACCAGTTTCAGACAGCCATGACCGACGTTGGCGGTTGTAGCTGCTGCACCATTCCAGATACTCCATGATGTATCTGAAGCCCCCGGACAACCACCGCCTGCACTTAAGGGGGCAGATGCCACACTGTCACCGCTGGTTGTGGTATCAAAGTCCACCCAGGTGCCGCCAATCAATTTCCGGTAGACGGCATCAGCTGGAACAGGCTGAGTCAGCGGCGTGAGCACCACGGTGGTGGGATTTGCCGCGCCGGTGATGACAAAGTCGTAACAACCACCTACGCAAGATTGCGCTGCCGCGGTATCTGTCACAGGAATATCACTGGCGGTTATCAGGCCACTGGCGCTACCCGCACCAGTCGCCAGGGTGCCTGGTGCATAGTTGCCTGCTGAGGTTATTGCTGCTGCTGCGACAGTGACGGTGACGGTTGCCGTATTACTCAGGTTGCCTGCGGTATCCTGAACGGTGTAGGTAAAGGTGTCCGCTCCGACGAAACCGGCTGGTGGCGTGTAATCTACGCTGCCATCGTTATTGTCGGCCACTGTGGCGCCGCTGCCTGCGGCGGAAGCAGTTACGGTGGTGCCGTCGATCGTCTCACCACCTGCGGATGTGTTGTCGTTTGCGGTCAGATTGATGGTGATGGTTTGTTCCTGGTTGGTTGAGAAGCTGTCATCTACTGCAACAGTCGGCGAACCTGTAATGGCTATATTGACGGTCGCTGTGTTGCTGTCGCCATTCCCGTCCGTTACCGTGTAAGTAAATGAATCTGTCCCAAGACCGCCGGTCGAGGTATAAGTCACCGAGGTTGCACTGCCGTCGATGGCCACCGTACCAAGCGTGCCGTTCGTTACGGCTGTAATGGTCAGGGCTGGCGCGCCGCCGTCATTTGCCAGCACGTTGATTGACTTGGAGGTCAGCTCGGTGACCGCATCTGAATCATCTGCCAGGTTCGGGCTGACTGATAATATGTCAATGCTCCATACTTCTATAACCGATGCACCCGTAAAAGTACCCCAGTCAGTACCAACCTGTGATGCGACAGTAATAACTGCATGAAAATCATCCAGCGTATCACCATTAATGTCGCTCAGATTAGTGATTGGTACACCGGTCATGGTGCCTGCGTTGTTCGAGACGCTGCCTGTTGTGAAGCTTTCCCACGTTGTTTTCCCGGGAGTTGTGACGTTATCAACGTTCCAGCGATTATCCAGGAGTATCGGTGTACTTGTTGACCCCAGCCGATCCGTTGGGGTAAGGGTCATGGTGCCTGTTGTCTGATCTATGGTGCCGCTCATGGCGGCGAAGCCGGTGTCGAAGTGTTGCGCAAAAGTTGATGCGGCAGTTCCAGGTATCGAATCGACTTGCATATTGGTGACGCTGAAAGTGCTGCCGGATACCGTAATCTCAAAGCTACCCGCCAACCCGTCGCCTGCCAAGGTGCTGCCACGACCAGAAACCGTATCGTCGTACCATGTATTGGCTGGAATGCCGCCGGCTACTGCTTCTGCTTCGCTATTAAAAGGGAGAAAAGAAGTCAGGTAATCTTTCATTCGCTGAGCTCTGGTCTTATTACCAAGATCATTGATATTGGGTCCTGGTAAGCCGCCAAAGGTAAATGATGTGTTTAGGCATGTGTAAGTTGCGGAGCAACCAATATCAGGAATTCCGGAGCCAGGTATAAATTCCGGTGTTTCCAATATTTGTACCTGGTATGAGCCATCGGGAACAACCAGTGCGCTGACTTCACAAGAAAGTGCGACCAAGCCGACACATGCCAAGATTGATGTAATAGTCGATCTTCTAAATTGTGGTTTCATAATCTTCGATTCTCCAAAACATTTTACATTCCGCAGCCGTTGTAGCGAGCCAAGTCGAAATGCAAGTATTATTGCCGCGAAGAGCCGGGCGGCTAAAAGTGGTATGAATAGCTGAATCCCAGTGCGTAAATTTTCATTTTTATGGCTACAAAGGCGTCATCATCCTGGGTCAACATAGTTTTACATTTTGGCGCTTTACAGGTTTGTGTGTTTTGTACTCCATATACCCAGCTAAATCCGACATCGGAATTTTTGCTGAGCGCATAACTAGCGCCAGCCGTATAATGTTGTTCCACGATGGCGGTAGCGAGCAAGTTAAACAGCAATTGGTTGTCGGGTATTGGACTTTTAGCGTAGTTATAGCCTGCACGCAGCGTTAATTTGTCATTGAACTGGTAGCGAAGCCCAATTTTATAGACCGTCTGATCTTTCCAGCCAAAGCCAAAACCATTGTCTGCGCCAAACGCCCTGCTGGAAGGGACGGGTGTATTACCCGGTTGACAATTGACAGGATCAGCATCGATTGGTCGGGTACAGACATCACCCAATGATTGGGTCGGATGCTTGTTGCCTATTGATTTGACGTCGCTGTAGAGGATGCGCGTAATATCGGCGGCGACCGTTATACTCTGCCTGGGCCTGAATGCTATCCCGATGCCGTAGGTTTCCGGTATGTCAAATGACCCTTGTTCGGCAAACAGGCCCTTGTACTTTTTAAACCGGGTCATGTATACGCGAGAAGCATAAAACGCGCCGACCGAGAATTTCTTTTTATAGAAATGACTCAACCAGCCCAGGCGGATTCCCGCGCCATAGGAATAGTCATTGCCACGGTTGGTGAGATTGGAGTCGTCACTGGAAAACTGGAAATCAGCTTCTGATCCGGGTGTCCCGAAATTACCCAGACCGTAGGCGCGGAATTGCTGTACACCGAGTGCAAGAGAAAGGCCGATAGCGTGATTTGGTTTTAACCTGTACGAGATAGTTGGAAGCATTTGCATCTGAATCAACTGTACGCCAAGGGTTCCGTAGGGTTGATTGGGGGGGACGCCAGTTAACTGAAAGAAATTTTCATCGGCGTTATAGCGGGTGTTGGCGCCGGCGCCGATGGCTGCAAATCCTATCGACATCTTGCGGTTGAATTTGTAGGCACCGCCCATGGCAGGGATCAGGAACAAATTTGAGCCACTTTTGGCTTCCCTGACGTTGCTGGCACCGACATTGGGTGTTTGAAAATTGAATTCACCATTGGCGGCTGCCACTTTACGCGGCGGGTTAAAGAACTCTGCACCAACGTCGATTCGGGTTCCAACAAAGGCCACGCCGGCAGGGTTCGAAGCAGGCGCCAAGCTGTCAACCGGGTTGGCGATACCTGTTCCTCCCATCGCTCTGGAGTTTGTTCCATAGCCAATCGGGAAGTAACCGTTGGTCGCAGATACCGTAACCGGGACGGTGACGGAAAAAATGGCTGTAAATGCCACGCTCAAGCGACAGATAGATCGCATTAGGGTTCTCCTCCATAAAATTACTTAACGTTTTTATTTGACCGGTATATCTGGTGTTGCTGGAAAATCGGGTACCGGACTTAAAGTATTTAACCGCCACCACGCGCCTTACGAAACATTTGCAGGCCGCTACGTACGGCTGTTCAGATATTCTGTTTCAGTGTTGTTTGGGCGGCTAATCTGTTGTTTTAAGCAATGATCTTATATTTTGGTCATGATGCTTGACAACTCAGTGGATAGTACAATACGGGGTGGCTTTGTCAATACTGCCATCGACCGATGACTGCTGGTTATTCAGAGCGTGGATTCAATGCATCTGAATCCAGCAAGCGCAAGAAACGCACAGAATTGTTTCACGCTTTGTGTATGAGCGCATTATCCTAATAATAGGATGAACTAAAACAGGCATGGGGCCAATTATATGGGCGTCAAAAACACGACGCGAGCTAGCATGTTGTCTGCTCGTGGTTTGGGGTTCTTGCAGATTAAAGTGACTTGCAGCGTGCAGCCGCCTGTTTTGAACAGGCAATTCCGTGTGATGCCCGATATACAGAGGCTTTACATTATCTCGGGCTGACGCTGTTGCTCCAGGGGCAAGTACAGCGAGCACAGCGGCTAGCAGAAGCCGTCAGGCTGGACCTGGACCCCGGGAGTCCTGTGATTCGAAATAATCTGGGGTTGGCGTTTGTGCAGGCTGGCGATAGTAACGGCGCGGAGCAATGTTTTCGTCGGGCAATACAACATCGGCCTGATTACGTGGACGCTCGCGCAAACCTTGCGCGCATATATTAAGGAAAGTGGTTCGGTGATTTGACGCCACGCGTCTTTTGGGTGGGTTTTCCACGGTCTGGCACCACGCTTCTGGATCAAAGATTCTCTTCACGCGGCTGTACTTACGTACTCGAGGAGGCACAGATGCTTAACGATATGCCCATTTTCTGCGCTATTGAAGACCTTATCGAGCAGCCTCGGGAGGAAATGGGGGGGCTGCGTACATTTCACGGCCTGATATGGGAGGACGGACGCTGTGCTGGATTTCGCCGCTACCGCACGCTCCCGTTATATCCACACCCCCAAGTTTACACAGGTGATGCAGCTGCTATACACGCCAAGGATGGAACGGTGGCAACGCTATCGCCCCTTTCTAAAGCCAATTCTGCCTATTTTGAATCCGTATGTGTGGCGGTTAGGGCATTTATCTTGAAAAGCCGGTCAAAGTGTTGGACTACTTTACATTCAGTGCGCGCGCCCTTTAAGCTGTTTTGGTGGTATTTATTTCCAATAAAAACATTCCTTTATGTCAAGACGCGAGTATTTTTAAGATGTCGAATTATTTTACATTTTTCTCGATCCCTGATTGTGGTTGCGTTGTGAATCCACGTAACATGCTGATTTTACAAATAAACCGAAAGGTGGCACGCCGCTTGCCTTAGTATTCCTGCCTTGCTTGGTTTGGTTGCTGAGGAGGAGCATATGCATAGTGTACTGCATCGTAACGATCTTTTTAATAAACCAACGGATCCAAATTTTGGAGGAGTTCAGAAATTATGTTTAATAAAACGCAAGCTTCCATTGCTGTTGCCGCGATTTTGGGTGCAGCTGTAGCGGGTACTGCTACCGCCGCCACTTTGGGGACTGGTGACTACACCATGACCATCCGCACTACACCGACATTGTACGGCATCGGCCTTGCTGACGTGGGTTGTACAGGTACTGTGTGTTCCAATTCGTCCTTTACCTTCGGTGCCTTCCCTGTTGCCACTCAGTCAAATGTGATGGCAGACACCGGTGGCGTGACCGTGGCTGGTTTCGGTGACGCCACGAACGATAGCGACGGCAATGCCGGCGTAATCAATTTCTCAGTCGGTGTAGGTGGTGTTTTGACGTTCACTGGTGGACAGGTTGATGTTATACAGGGCACTGCTGCTTCTAACTTTGCGCAGGATCTCAATACGGGTGGCTGGTCTGGCACCATCGATGTCAACGGTAAGATCGACTTCGTTCCCACGGGGCGTCTAGGTTACACATCGACACCTGTTATTTCTGGTGCGCGCTGGAATGTTGATGACTGGACTGGCTTGGATACTAATGGTGTTCCTCTCCCTAGTAATGGTAGTAACACTTGGGGTTCTTTCACAACTGGCACTACCGGTGGTTTTGCCAACGCTGGCGGGATATCCTCGACCATTACCGGCCAGAACCTGGATAGCACTGGTAACGCAGTACTGGTTAATACGGGCACTGTAGGCTCTGACTGGGGCAGCTTCTTCGGTGGCGTTGAATATGAAGTATGGTCTGTTGACATCGCACCGGTTGCTGCGGTTCCGGTTCCGGCTGCTGTATGGCTGTTTGGTTCCGGCCTCGTTGGCCTCGTTGGTGTAGCACGCCGCAGGAAGAATGCCTGATCACTATGGTTAGGTGACACTACCTGTGTGGTTATTAGGCTCGATTTGCTAAAAACAGTACACAATCAGTAGTTCCTGTAGAATAAAGGGTAGGTGGATTTCCATCTACCCTTTTTTATTTAGTTGAATAACCGGTTTTCGGCCGAACAATCTGTGGGTTCTATTCGTGAAGGGGTTGGCAAAAGACCTCGTTACAGCAGTAGAGCTGTTGAAACAGGGTGATACTGACAAAGCAGAGCATTGCTGCCAGCGGCTGTTAAGCAGGATCCTTCACAAATCGAGGCACTTCATCTTCTGGGTGTTGTGGTTTTGCGTAGAAGTAATCATGACCGGGCAATTAAACTATTCAAGGAAGTGCTCCTTAAAAACCCGAGGGAGCCCCGATGCCATATAGCTACTTCCGGCTGAAGAACTTCACGCAGGCGGCACAGCATTTCAGTGTGGCTGTGCAGTTGTACGCAACTTTTAGCGAGGCCTACAGTTATTTGGCACTGGCATTGCTGGAGCTCGGCCATCTGGAAAAGGCGATGTCATCAGCCGAGTCAGCGTTACAGTGTAATCCCCGCTCAGCTGAAATTCAGAGTGATTACGCGCAAATCTGTGAAGCGTGGGGCGATTATGAAAAGGCCCTGAAATATTATCGTCAGGCAAGTGAAGGAGAGCCACGAAATCTGGCCTACCAGGTTAACTTGGCACTTGCTCTGTTAGCTGTAGGCGATGCGGTTGCAGCAGAGGCTGCTTTCCGATCGGCAATAGCCTTAAAGCCTTTGTACGGTGAGCCCTATTGGGGTCTGGCCCGTATGGGGCTGATTACCCTTGCAGACAATGAAATAATCCAGCACCTGGAGCAATCGGTAAGATTCGATAAGCTCGAGCCACACCACAAAGCACCAATGTTGTTTGCATTGGGGCATATCTATCACCGGCATGGAGATTGTGAAAAGGCGTTTGCTTTTTTTCGTGGTGCAAATCGTGTGGATGATCAGGTATTCGGGTTTTCTATTGAGGGGTTCACGACCCTGGTTAACCGAATAATAAAAGCCTTTACCGCAGAGTTGATAAACAGGTACAAGTGCAAGGTTCCAGAGGGTCCAACTCCGATATTTGTTGTCGGTATGCCGCGCTCTGGCTCTTCGCCGTTGGAGCAAATTCTTGCGGGGCACCACGAAATATTCGGTGCAGGGGAGCTTCAGTGGTTTAATGGCATTGAGTCAAAATTGAATGTGCCCGGTCTATACCCGGAGAGTGTTTGTGGGTTGAGCGCAGATAAATTAGGTGTTTTTGGACAAGAATATACCGATTATCTCAAGAGTCTCTCTCAAGGCGAGCCTTATGTTGTTGATAAATGCCTGGTAAATTTCCTTCATTTGGGACTGCTGCGAATGGTGTTCCCGACGGCGAAAATTATTCACTGTCGTCGTAATGTGCGGGATACTTGTATTTCTATTTTTTTTAACCGGGTTCCAAAAGGCGTTTTTTATGGCTGTGACCTGTTCAAGCTTGGCGCCTACTATCAGTTGTATGTGCGACTCATGGAACATTGGCATAAAGTCATGCCAGATAATATTCTGAATGTCGATTACGAGGACATGGTAAGTGATCCGGAGTTGACTTCACGCCGTATCATTGAATTTATTGGAATAGAATGGGATCCTGCGTGCCTTGATAACCAGAAAACAACAAGGGCAGTGCGTATTGCCAGCGACCATCAGGTGCGAAAACCTGTTTACAGGAGTTCCATTAATCGGTGGAAACCGTACGAAGGTTATCTGGAAGAGCTGGAACGTGGGTTGGCGATAGGTTTAGATGAGTAAGCTACGCGCCAACGATCCGTGCCCCTGCGGTAGTGGTAAAAAATATAAGCGCTGCTGCCGTAACGCATCGGGTGACACGCGAACCGCACCCCCGAGTGGCGTAAAGCCACTTGTTGACGCTGCAATGAAAAGCTATCAGAAAGGTAAGCTGGCGCACAGTAAGACGCTCTGTGAAAAGGCACTCGCAATCGGGCCGCTGCATGTGGGCGCGCTTCGCCTAAAGGCGAAAATATTACGCCGTGAGGGCCGGCTGGCTGATGCGCTCACAATTCTCGCAGGTCTGGTGAAAGACAACCCAGGTGATCAGGAGTTACTGATTGAGCTGGCAGATACCTATAAACAGAAGGAGAATTATCAGCGTGCGTTGGCTATATATCAAACGGCATTGAAAGTGGGTGGCTGGAGTACGCATCTATATGCGTCTATCGGTGATACTTGCCACAAGTTGGGCGACTATGGTGCTGCCACGACTACATACAAAAAGGCTCTCGAGAATAGCCCCAAAGATGCTGCCATCCATAATGCGCTTGGGTTTGTATTCCTGGATGCGTTTCGTTATGACGAGGCGATAACCTGTTTCAAGCAAGCCATAAAATTAAATCCGGCTTTAATACGGGCGCATAACAATCTGGGCTGCGCCTGGCAGGCAAGCGGTAATTTTGATGAGGCTCAGCGAGCGTTCTCTGATGCATTGGTGATCGATCCTCGCTATGTTACTGCTCTTTGCAATCTTGCAAGTTTGCATAAGGATCAGGGGCTCATAGAAAAGGCTGTGAAAGCGTATAGGCGGGCATATGAGATGGAACCTGATAACAGGAACATACAGGATAATTACCTTACGGTGCTCAACTACTCCGACACATTGTCACGCAAAGAAGTCTACGAAGAACACCGCCGCATTGGTCGGCGGATTGAGCTGAACGTACCACAAGTTCGCCATGGTGCGGACTTCAATAGCAAATCAAGTGGTCCACTGAAAATAGGCTACCTTTCACCAGATTTTAATGATCACGCGGTGGCTTCATTTATTCTGCCCGTACTACGCAGCCATAATCATCAACAGGTAACAATTTACTGCTACTACAATCGCAATCCCACTGATCATGTTACTGAGCAAATTAAGGGGTTGGCTGATTACTGGCGGCCCATCGCATCGATGAATGACGCTACAGTTGCTCGTCTTATACAACAGGACGGCATAGATATTCTGGTGGATTTGGCCGGCCATACCGCTGGTGGTCGTCTGGGAGTCTTCGCGCGGAAACCGGCGCCGGTTCAGGTGGCCTGGATTGGCTATCCAAACACTACTGGTTTGTCAGCTATGGATTTTCGCATTACTGATTTGAATGCAGATCCACCCGGTGAAACTGAACAATATTACACCGAGACCCTGATGCATATGCCAAAGCTTTTTTCGGTATATAGTCCGCCTTCAAAGTATCCTCCGGTATCCGTTCTCCCTATGTCGAGGAATGGTTATGTGACTTATGGGTGTTTTAATAATATCGCCAAATTGTCCGACTCGGTTGTAGACACCTGGTCACATTTGCTTCGCGAGGTGCCGGACTCAAGGCTCATGCTCAAGTACAAAGGGTTGGCTTCCGAGAATCTTCAAAACTCTTTGCGATGTCGGTTTTCTGATTGCGGTATTAATGGTAACAGGCTTATCTTGTGTGGGGGTGATGCTTCACGTTATGACCATCTGCAGCGTTATGGGGAAGTAGACATTGCATTGGACGTGTTTCCCTACAACGGGACTACTACAACGTGCGAAGCGTTATGGATGGGTGTGCCGGTAGTAGGGCTTAAAGGTGATCACCATGCGAGCCGGGTAACATTTAGTATTATGAAAACTTTGGGCTTGGGGCGTTATATCGGTACTTCACAACAGGAATACATTGAAGTTGCATCCAGCCTGGCTAGTGATGTTGATGATTTGAAGAGCCTTCGCGAGTATTTAAGAGAAAATATGCAGGAATCACCTATTACAGATAGTCAACACTTCACGCGGCATCTGGAGTCAAAGTTTTTGGAAATGTGGGATGCCTTTATAAGGAACAAGGCAGGTGGGGGTACAGTTACGAGCTTTGTAAATTAATGGCCTGCCTTATTGTGTAGCGTTAATCCTTGTATATCAGATATTCCGAATTATAGTGCGGGGTGGGTGCGTCAATTTCTTTCGCCATGATAGAAATTGGTGGCCAATGTTGTGATAGGTTGAACAGGAATGCTGTACTTGGTTCAAGAGACTATTTCGTGGCATCTGGACGAAAGGAATAAAAGCCTGAAACAGAAATTTTAGTTAGACATTAAAGAGATCGACTCCAAATGCCCGAATTTGTCACTACAAATGTAACAATAACCGGTGATATTCAGGTTACGGTACCAGAATCACCACGTTTTATGACAACCTTTGTTCCGCTGGAACAAGACGATTGGTTTGAAGACGAGGTAGACTTCGTCCGCTTTTTTGTCAAGCCGGGAATGAAGGTGCTTGACATAGGCGCTAATTACGGCTGCTATGCATTAATGAGGGCAAAAATCATCGGTGGCGCTGGTAAAATATGGGCGTTTGTGCCGACTAAAATGACTGCAGCCTGCCTAAGGAAGAGCATTTTAGCAAACAAGTTTCATTCTATTGATCTAGTACAGGCTGGTCTTTCGGATAGGTGCGGTAAAGCCACGTTTTTTACGTCACCAAACGCAGAGTTAAATAGCTTATCGAGAGGTGTTTTTGACGATAACACACATGAAACCATAAGACTGCTTACGTTGGATCATTGCAAAGATGAGTATCAATGGGGCGATATAGATTTCATGAAACTCAATGTGGAAGGAGAGGAGTGCAACATATTAAGAGGCGGAGCAAAAACCCTGTCTTCTTTATCACCGTTGATTATGTTCGAACTCAAGCATGGAGAGAGTATAAATCTTCCCCTCATTGAGTAATTCGAAAATATCGGCTATGGCAGTTACCGCCTGATACCCGGATTAAATATATTGGTTCCATTTGAACGAAATGAGCCTTTTGATGAGTACTTGTTAAATTTATTTTCCTGTAAACGAGGATAAAGTAAGACAGCTTGAGCAAGAGGGAATCCTGGTCAGAGAAAAAGGTAAGAAAAGTCCCGTTAGTGACGGAAAAGCGCAAGAATATGTTAGCAAGCTGGCGTGTTGGAAATCGTTGAGCGAATTGGCGAGGTCTGTAAAGGACGATAATACTGATGAATATTTCAATATTCTTAATGCTTACGCTGAATCTCTCTCAGAGTCTGCGAGCGGTTCTGATAGATTCGGGTTCCTGTCACAGGCATTAGATGGGGTGCGCAGCTCGATAAATAAGGGAGAATCACGTATTGAGCGCCTGTCAAC
>JAADGZ010000137.1 GCA_013152045.1 Gammaproteobacteria bacterium | reverse complement strand
CCTTAATTAATTCACAATCCGCTGTGAACCCTTCGACAAGCTCAGGGCGAACGGAATCAATCAGAGCTTCCTTTAATCGATATCCAGGAAACTTCGCAGGTGATCGGAGCGACTGGGATGGCGCAGTTTGCGCAGCGCTTTGGCTTCGATCTGACGAATACGTTCGCGGGTAACGTCGAACTGTTTGCCCACTTCTTCCAGCGTGTGATCGGTGTTCATGTCGATACCGAAACGCATACGCAGAACCTTGGCTTCACGCGCGGTGAGTCCTTCCAGCACTTGCTGGGTGGTCTCGGAGAGGCCGGACGAGGTGGCGGAATTGATCGGTGAGACGACATTTTGATCTTCAATGAAGTCGCCCAGGTGGGAATCTTCATCATCACCAATGGGCGTTTCCATCGAGATCGGCTCTTTGGCAATTTTCAGCACCTTACGCACTTTGTCTTCCGGCATTTCCATGCGTTCAGCCAACTCTTCAGGTGTCGCTTCACGACCCATCTCCTGCAGCATCTGCCGTGAGATACGGTTGAGTTTGTTGATGGTTTCAATCATATGCACCGGAATACGAATAGTGCGCGCCTGATCGGCAATCGAGCGAGTAATAGCCTGACGAATCCACCAGGTGGCATAGGTCGAGAACTTGTAACCGCGACGATATTCAAACTTGTCCACCGCCTTCATCAGGCCGATGTTACCTTCCTGAATAAGATCGAGGAACTGCAGTCCACGGTTGGTGTACTTTTTGGCGATACTGATCACCAGTCGCAGGTTGGCTTCGACCATTTCCTTTTTCGCACGCCGTGCCTTGGCTTCACCAATCGACATTTTACGGTTGATATCCTTGATGTCGGTGATGGTGATACCACTGTTAGTTTCCAGTGCTCTCAGTTTCTGCTGGGCACGCAGAATGTCTTCCTTGCGCTCATCCAAAATGCTGGAATATTTTGCCCCGGCATCGATGCGATTTTGCAACCAGCTCAAGTCAGTCTCACTGGCTGGGAAGGAAGTAATAAATTCCTTGCGGGGCATGCGCGCTTCATCAACGCAAATGTGCATGATAACTTTTTCATGCCGGCGAATATCGGCAATCAAATTGCGCATGTTGTTAAGCAGGCGCTCCACGGTCTTTGGCGTTAGCTTGAGCTGCATAACCTCATCGATCAGCTCCTTCCGGATCTTTTCGCATTTTTTATCGGTATGCCCATGCTTACTAATCGCAGCAATTACGCGTTTGTGCAATTTGCGGATTTTTTCAAAGCGTTCGCGCGCTTCTTCCGGATCCGGTCCGGTGTCGACAACGGCTTCTTCGCTATCGTCGCTGGCGGCTGCTTCACGGCTGGCCGCCACTTCGGCGGGTGTAGGAATATTGTCGGGCGCATTGGGATCGATGAAGTCGGAAATAATATCCGTCAGTTTCATCTCTTCGGTTGCAATTTTGTCGTAGCTGGCTAGTAATTCATCCACCGTAGCGGGATAGATAGCCAACGAGGAAAGCATCTGACGGAGGCCGTCTTCGATACGTTTGGCAATTTCGATCTCACCCGCGCGAGTCAGCAATTCCACCGCGCCCATTTCGCGCATGTACATGCGTACTGGATCGGTGGTACGGCCAAATTCACTATCGACACTGGCCAGGGCGGCGGCCGGCTTCTTCGGCGGCGTCTTCATCAACCGCCGTATTGGCTTCGAGTATGGTGTCATTGTCCGGTGCTGTTTCATACACCGTAATGCCCATATCATTGATCATGGCGACGATATCTTCGATCTGCTCGGGATCGACAATATCGTTGGGCAGGTGATCATTGACCTCGCCATAGGTCAGGTAGCCTTGCTCCTTCCCCTTCGCGATCAATGTCTTAAGCTGTGATTGCTGCTGATTTTGATCCATTACTTGTACTCTGACAGGATTCATTTGAGACGGTTCCATAAATGGCAACGAAAAACCAACCTAGTTTACACGAAAATATGATTTATTCCAGTTCTATATGCTTGCTTTATGCCGATTTTTGGCCCGATACCAGCCTTTACCGGTTCGCTCCGATAACCTTTCTATAGGCATAAACCTCTGATTTCAAGGTCAAAATTTATTCTTATGAGTGCTTATATTTATTTTGGTTCAATTTCCGAAACAGTTCCATATATTCAGCTTCGTCTGTAGCCGAGAGCTGCCCCAGATTGGACTGCGCCAGCAGGGCATCGTAACGCTGCTGCAGACAGGCCTGCTCCAGTTTGTTCAGCGCCGTGGTAAATTCTTCCGCCAGCGAGGCTTCGTCATCGACTTCTGGTTGCCAGGCTGCCAGTTTCTGCAAATGCACGGCTTTGTCAGTCTCGCGAAAACGCTCTATCAGACTGCCAGCCCTAAGTGTGGTATGTTTCTGCAGGATTTCAAGAACTTCGAGAAGTAAATCCAGCCCCGGAACGTCTCCCTGACTAAAACGACTCAGATCACCCGCCTGCTGTGCCAGTGCCGGTTGATGCAACAGACGTTGAAAAATATAACGAACGCGCGACGGTGTAGCACTCCTGCCACGTTTGGCCGGTGCCGAATAACGACGTGGCACAAATGCGCGAGCCAAAGATTGGCGAACAGGATTTTGCCGCCGAGCAAACCGATCAAGTTGCTCATTCATGGTCTGTTTCATCACTCCATCAGGCAGTTTGGCCAGTAAGGGACTTGCCTGGCTGACCAACTGGGCGCGTCCGTCCAGGCTATCCATGTTCAGAGGCTCTTTCAAACGCTCAAAGAAGAATGTGGAAAAAGGCATAGCCGCGTCGATATCCGCTTCAAAACGTGCCGCCCCCGTCTTTTTTACCTGAGTATCAGGATCTTCACCCTCGGGCAGGAACATAAAGCGTATCTGACGACCGTCCTGCATCACCGGCAGAGCATTTTCCAGTGCCCGCCAGGCCGCCTCTCGCCCAGCACGATCGCCGTCAAAACAGAAAACCACCTCGTTGCAGAGGCGGAATAGGCGGTTAAGGTGATCCACGGTGGTGGCGGTGCCGAGGGTGGCAACCGCATAGCGGATCCCGGCTTCGGCCAGCGCCACCACATCCATATAGCCTTCCACCACCAATAGGCGGGGAATATCACGCAAGACCCGACGCGCCTCAAATAGGCCGTAGAGTTCCCGCCCCTTGTGAAACAGCGGGGTTTCGGGGGAGTTCAGGTACTTTGCCGCTCCCGGCTTCCTGCCTCCCGCGGCACTGGCACTTCCCTGTGCGGCGGCCGGCTTTTTACCACTATTATCCTGATTCGCTTCGGCTGCATCCGGCAGAATACGTCCACCAAAACCAATACAGCGACCCCGCGGATCGCGGATGGGAAACATGATCCGATCACGAAAACGATCATAACAGTGACCATCGTCTTTGCGGATCAACATGCCGGTAGTGACCAATTGTTCCTGCAGGGCCTCGCTGTTGCCCGCGCTGCGGATTAGATTATCCCAGCCGGGGGGAGCGAAACCGATACCAAACTCAGCCGCAACCGGCCCACTCAGACCCCGTTGTTTCAGATAATCGATGGCTCGTTGAGACTGATCATGCTGACGCAGTTGTTGCTGATAAAATTGATCGGCGCGTTCAAGTACCGCGAAGAGATCCTGACTCTGTTTTTGCCGCCCCGGATCGGCTTCTGCACGCAGTCCGCCCTCGTAAGGAACATCCAGCCCGGCCTGACGGGCCAATTCCTCGATAGCCTCAGGAAACGTCATGTGATCGTATTCCATCAGAAAACCCACCGCCGTGCCGTGAGCGCCACAACCAAAGCAATGATAGAACTGCTTGGCGGAGCTAACCGTAAATGAAGGTGTTTTTTCGTTATGGAAGGGACAGCAGGCAGTATATTCGCGGCCGGCTTTTTTCAGCTTTTCAGCGGCACGCGGCTGTCCACAATTTCGACTATATCGACACGGTTGATCAGATCATCAATGAAAGATTGGGGAATTCGGCCAGCCATGAAATTAAGATACAAGGGAAAAGATACAAGGTACAAGAGAAAAACGGCAAGATCTCTCCTGTATCTTGTATCTTGTATCTTTACCCATGCCGGGGTGAAGCAAAATAGTGAGGATTAGCTACCAAGCTTTGATTTAATAATTTTGCTGACCATCCCCATATCAGCGCGACCGGCCAGTTTGGGTTTGAGCATGCCCATGACCTTACCCATATCTTTCATGC
>JAADGZ010000060.1 GCA_013152045.1 Gammaproteobacteria bacterium | reverse complement strand
ACTCGAAATGGCGCAAAAGTGAAGTGTTTCGTGGGAGTTTTTGCACAAATCAGAGGTTTTCCTCAAAGACACGGTCTCCAACGCGGAGAACGCAGAGGCGCAAAGACGCAAAGACGCAGAGAATTGAAGCTTGAGTACGCGTATTTTTCTGTCCAGACCGATAAATCATCCAGACCACGCCCCTGTTTTGATCATCAATCATATAAGCTCTGCGTCTTTGCGCCTCTGCGTGCTCAGCGTTAATCACACACATTTCGAAAAAGGATCATGTCCATGACATACTCAACCGCCGAACATGCCCGGCGGCATGCCGCCTTTGAGCTGGCGCAACATTTTGCCCATGCCGCCGCCTTTGCCCATTTTTTTCATCATTTTCTGCATCTGGGTAAACTGTTTGAGCAGCCGATTGACATCCTGCACCTGGGCACCGGAACCAGCTGCAATGCGGCGTTTGCGCGATCCTTTGATCACCGCCGGATGCTGACGCTCGTGCGGGGTCATGGAATTGATAATCGCGACCATGCGCCCCAGTTCCTTGTCGTTGGCCTGATTAAGCGCGCCTTTGGGCAAGCCGGGCATACCCGGCAGTTTGTCCACCAAACTGGCGATGCCGCCCATTTTGCTGAGTTGCTGGAATTGTTCGCGGAAATCTTCTAGATCAAAGCCCTTGCCTTTTTTCAGCTTGGCCGCCAATTTGCCGGCCTGCTCCATGTCCATGCTTTTCTGGGCCTGTTCCACCAGTCCCACCATGTCGCCCATACCCAGGATGCGCGAAGCGACCCGCTCGGGAGAAAACACTTCAAGCGCAGTGGTTTTTTCACCCACGCCGAGGAACTTGATCGGCTTACCGGTGATCTGGCGAATAGACAACGCCGCACCACCCCGAGCATCACCATCGGTCTTGGTCAGTACCACCCCGGTCAGCGGCAGGGCGTCATTGAAGGCCTTGGCTGTATTGGCGGCATCCTGGCCGGTCATGCTATCGACCACGAACAAGGTTTCAGCCGGTGACAAGGCCGCATGAATACGCTTGATCTCCGCCATCATGTTTTCATCGATGTGCAGACGACCGGCGGTATCGACAATCAGCACGTCATGATGCTGGATGCGGGCATGCTGCAAGGCCTTCTGAACGATATCCACCGGATCCTGATCTGTCTGGCTGGGGAAGAAATCCGCCCCCACTTCAGCCGCAACCGTTTTTAACTGTTCAATGGCCGCCGGACGATAGATATCCGCACTCACGACCAATACGGATTTTTTCTGGGTTTCTTTCAACCAGCGCGCAAGTTTCGCGCTGGTGGTGGTTTTCCCTGAACCCTGCAGACCCGCCATTAGCACCACCGCCGGTGGCGTGGTGCTGAGATTCAGGCCTTCACTGGCTTCCCCCATTAGCAGGGTGAGTTCATCGTTGACTATTTTTATGAACGCCTGACCAGGGTTCAGGCTTTTGATAACCGTCCCACCTACGGCCTTCTCACGCACATGCTCGATGAAGTCTTTGACCACCGGCAAAGCCACATCGGCTTCCAGCAGAGCCATACGCACTTCACGCAGGGTGTCCTTGATGTTTTCTTCGCTCAGTCGCCCGACGCCACGCAAATTGCGCACTGTCTGGCTCAGACGTTCCGTCAAACCGTCAAACATTATTTACCACCTGAAAACAGATATTCATTAATAGAGTGGGGAAGATTATAGCGTAAATCGAGCACCGCTAGAGAGCAGGTTGATGCGCTGATCGAGGATATGTTTTTTACACTGCTCGAAAATAGCCAGTTCAGCACCCGGTTTGGCATGGCTGATATAAATTTCAGGCCGGTGTTCAAGTTTGCCCAGATCCTCAGCTAGCAGGCGCGGGCAGTAATGCCCTGCTCGACGACAGATATCAATATCCTGATCCGGGAAAGCTGCTTCGACGATGAGTAGATCCAGCCGCTCACGTTGATTCAGCGCCGCCCAAAAATGATCATTGGTGGTGGTATCGCCGCTGAAAGCAAAGGCCTTGTCCAGCGTCTGGACACGGTAGCCCACCCCTGGGACAATGTGATTTACCGGAATCATTTCAATCGTATAATCCTCATAGAGGAAAATCTCTCCGGGTGCCATAACCTGATAACGCATAACCGGGTTGCGCGGTGAAGGCAGGACAGAAAAATCAGGCCAGACGACATTATTGAAAACATGAGCCTGCAAGGCCTGCAGCGTTTCCGGCAAACCGTGAATAACAACTGGCGTTTCAATGCGATCGAAAACGCTGTCCAGCAACAGGGGAATGCTGGCGATATGATCCATGTGCGAATGGGTCAGAAAAATATGTTCAACCAGTAACATGCTGGCCAGCGACAAATCGCCCACGCCCGTACCAGCATCGATCAGAACTTCATCATTTAACAACAGGCTAGTCGTGCGCAGGCTCTCGGCAATCCCGCCGCTACAACCCAGGATTCTTAATTGCATCGATAAACAATTCTCCGTATTTTCCTCATCTTGTACCCGCGCATTACTTGACACTGTAATGCTGTAATATAGCCGTTATTTTACGAGCCACTCCGGAATAGCGTCTCGTTTCACAGAAAATACGGGTTAATTTCTTCAATTCTACCGGGATATGAAGCCATCTACCAAGATCGTGCCTGTGCTCATGCAAGTAAAGCAAAATGTCATCCCCACTACAAGCACCGCTACCACAACAACCCCAGCAGAATCATTGCGCCCTGCGTTATTGTTGTCCTTTTCAGACGCGCACGCTTGTGCGATGATTTCATTTTTCAGCATACAATTCAAAAACCTGAATCAAATATGAGCATTGTAAGCAGTCTGACGATCATTCTTTATCTTGGCACCAGCTTCCTGCTATTACGTCAGCTATTTCAGCATCCAGGCAAACCCTGCGCCGCCAAATGGTGGCTGTTACCGGGGCTGATTGCGGTCATACTGCATGGCTGGATTCTATACCATAATATTTTTCATAATTCGGCCGGACTGGATCTCGGCTTTTTCACTATTTTTTCCCTGGTCGGCTGGCTGGTGGCATTGCTATTACTGACCACCTCCTTTCGTCAACCCATTGAATGCCTGGGAATTCTGGTGTTGCCATTCACTGCGCTGGCATTGTTGATGAGGCTGATCAGCGATCAGCATCACTATATCCCCCATGGTCTGGATATCGGGCTCAAATTTCATATCACTATTTCTATTCTGGCCTACAGTCTGCTGAGCATTGCCATGGTCCAGGCTCTGTTACTCTATGTTCAGGACGCGCACCTGCACAATAAACGTCCCGGCGGCTTTATCCGCTCTCTGCCACCCTTGCAGACCATGGAAACTCTACTCTTCCGCATGATTGGCCTGGGCTTTATGGTATTGAGCATTTCGTTGCTCAGCGGCATGCTTTTCGTTGAAAACCTATTCGCCCAGCATCTGGTACACAAAACCGTTCTCTCGATTATCGCCTGGTTGATATTCGCCATTCTGCTCGGCGGACGTTGGCGCTTCGGCTGGCGCGGTCGCATTGCCGTACGCTGGGCCATGACCGCCTTTGTGATGCTGATGCTGGCCTACTTCGGCAGCAAATTTGTGGTCGAACTCGTACTGCAACATTGAGTACAGAAACAAATGAGGCTTTCGTTAACACCGATCCAAAAATATGAACGAATAAACTACCCCGCAGCAAGCTGACTGGGTATTAGGTTGTTGCCTGCTGATGGGTTTCGCTTTGCTCTACCCATCCTACCGTTTTCGCTGCAAGCAGCGGAGAATGACACCCAGAGAGATTAACGCAGAGAACGCCAGGGGCAGAAGACGCGACAAAATAATCTTATTAACCACTGCGGTCCCGTTATCATTGATAATGATATCTGCTAAGTTTCTGATTCTGAGAATATTCTGTTAATCGAAGTCATTGAAGACATGAAATAACAACATTCCAATATCGGAGTTATCCCTTCTCCCCGAGGGGGAGAAGGCCAGGATGAGGGGGTAAACAAAGCAAGCCCTTATATCAAATTAAGCCCCCCGCTAACCACCGGCTTCCGACTATCCGCAGAGGGCTTGACAGACAGTCCCCGTTTCCCGCGTAATAGCCACTGGTCATCACAAAAGGTCAGCCTCTTCTTGGATCACATCCCCATAAGTATCCTTATTGGAATACTGGTTTTTCTTATCATCGCCTCCGGCTTTTTTTCCGGTTCTGAAACCGGGCTGATGAGTCTAAACCGCTACCGGCTACGCAACCTGGTCAACAAAAAACACAAGGGAGCGACCCTCGCGCAGAAACTGCTGGATACCCCCGAGCGTTTGATCGGCCTGATCCTGTTGGGCAACAATGCCGTCAACATCCTGGCCTCAGCCATTGCGACGATTATCGGCCTGCGCCTGATGGGCGAGGCGGGCATTGCCGTAGCCACCATCGTGCTAACCGTAATCATCCTGGTCTTCGCCGAAGTCACGCCTAAGACTCTAGCGGCACTACACCCGGAACGCTACGCCCTGCCCGCCTCCTTTCTGCTTGCCCTGCTGCTAAAATTCTTCTATCCCGTAGTCTGGTTTATTAACCAGATCACCAATCTGCTTTTGCGCCTGTTGGGCATTCCCAAACAAGCACGCAACATCACTCGGCTCAGCCGTGACGAACTGCGCATCGTGGTCAATGAAGCCAGCAGCATGATTCCCCGTCAACACCAGGAAATGCTGCTGGGTATTCTCGACCTGGAACAGATCAGTATTGATGAAATCATGATTCCGCGTAACGAAATTGTCGGTATCGATCTGGAAGATGACTGGAATACCGTGGTCAAACAGTTGAGTGAAAGTCAGCACACCCGCCTGCCGGTTTACGAAGGCGATATTGATCATATCGTCGGCATGCTCCATTTACGCAATGCCTTGGCCTTATTCAATCAGAAATCGTTCGACGTGGATGATCTGCACAACATCATCCGCGAAGCCTACTATGTGCCTGCCGGCACCCCCCTGAATACCCAACTGCTCAATTTTCAGAAAGAGAAACGGCGTATCGCCCTGGTGGTTAATGAGTATGGCGATATTCAGGGTCTCATCACTCTGGAAGATATTCTTGAGGAAATCGTCGGCGAGTTCACCACCGATCCCGCCGCCAGCAGTAAGGATATTTACCAGCAGGAAGACGGCAGCTATCTGATTAATGGCAGCATTACCATCCGTGAACTCAATAAGGCGCTGGACTGGAAACTCTCCGCGGAAGGGCCAAAAACCCTCAACGGTGTGATTCTCGAATATCTCGAGCAAATTCCAGATCCCGGTACCAGCCTGATGTTGGAACAATATCCCATCGAAATTACCCAGAGCAATATAAATGCTGTCAAAACTGTTCGCTACAATCCAGGCTGGAATGGCCTCCGACAATCAGATAAAGAAGCCAATAAACAAATTGAACCATAATACAGACTAAAAATGTGAGAAGAACCACAGTGACAGATCAACAATCAGTGCTAAGATTTGCAGCGGCTAGTCTTTAACCTGACCGAACACCCGTATGCCTAATAAATAGGCAAATAATGACCAGAGTGCCGTTGCTTGGCTATTGTTCTACCGTTTGTTAAATTAAAGTCTATAATCATCAGAAATATATCAATTTTTCAGGGGGTGCACCCAGCGTGTCGAAGCTGACCCTTTCCTTCAAAGGAACGGTACTCAAAGTTTTTCCGATCCTTCGTGGGCAAATGCTAATCGGCCATGATCCCGCTTGTCACCTGTATATCGACAGTCTGGCGCTGGCATCCAGGCACGCACACGTCGACACGCAGGATCAAACCTCGATCCTGGTGGATCTGGAGAGTGAACAGGGTACCTTTGTCAATCAGAAACGCATCGACAAGCACCTACTGGAAAATGGTGACATCATTCGTATCGGTAAACACACCCTACAGTATATTTTTGAAGAAGTTGCGGATCTGTCCCATGTTGAGGATCTGCATTTGTCCAGCCACAACATTAGCAAGCCAGGCGTTAGTGTGCCCCAGGAGAGTGAAAAACCCGCCCGCCACGGCCAGAAAAATGGCTGGCTACAAATTCTCAATGGCCAGAATCTCGGCCGCACCCTGAGCCTGAATCGCTCCATGACCAATCTAGGTAAACCCGGCGTGGCCACCGCAATCATCACGCGCCGGGATGGCGCTTATTTTCTCTCCCATCTGGAAGGCAAACGTCCCCCCAGCATTGATGACGAACCCATCGGCGATCGCAGCTACAAACTTTACGATGGCAATACCATCCAGATTGGTAACATCAAAATGCAATTTTACATGGAGTAATGATGAACAATCCCCCTGAACAACGTCACTTCACCCGCATCCCCTTTGACGCCCGGATTCGGATTATTCAACCTGAAGACAGTCAAAGCTGGAACAGCGACCTGCTCGACATCAGCCTCAATGGCGCGCTGGTAACTCGACCTGAGGACTGGTCGGCAAAAATGGGCGACGCTATTCAGCTTGAACTGCAACTCGGCGAAGACCCGCAGACATACCTGCATATGGACACCACGGTGGCGCACATTGAAGACACTCGGGTGGGTCTTCATTGCAAACAAATGGATCTGGATACCGCCACCCATCTGCATCGTTTGCTGGAACTGAACCTGGGCGATCCTGAATTGCTGAAACGTGAACTGTCTGAACTCATACAGCATCACTGAATCGGTTAGTTCTATACCCGATCCCCTCGCATACAAAAAACTTTCGTCTATATATTAAACAAGGCGATCGATCGCCTGAACGAAAAATCTATTTAGTTATTCCTGGTCTGTATTAACCAAGTATATTTCTATAGATTGCCTGTCGGAATAATAACCCTAAAAAAACATAAAGATTATATCATCAGAAGACGATACAGAGTTTGCTAAGTAAATAGCACCAACAAGGGACCAGCTGCTGAACACGCCCTCTCTTTTTTTGTAACTATTATTGTAGCGATTCTTATGACACTAACTGAAATCCGCATTCACGGTCGAGGCGGGCAAGGCAATGTTGTTGCTGCCAACCTCCTGGCCATGTCCGCATTTGAAACCGGCCGTTTTGGACAAGCCTTTCCCAACTTTGGTGCCGAACGGCGCGGCGCACCGGTGGTCGCCTTTGTGCGTATCGCCGATCAAACTATTCTGCGCCGTTGCCAGATCCAAACGCCGGCCTTCCTGATTATCCAGGATGAAGCCCTGATGCATATTCCAGGGGTGACTGACGGTCTTCTGCCCGGCGGCAAAATTCTGATAAATTCATCCAGACCGGCGACTGAATTTTCCGTAGCAGAAGAAACAGAACTGATCACTCTGTCAGCCTCCAGCATCGCCAAACAATATCTCGGTCGACCCGTGCCCAATACCGCATTACTTGCCGCATTTCTAAGTCTGACCGGCCTGTTTCCTATCGATGCCCTGGTCAAGGTATTAGCACATAAATTTTCCGGCGATGTACTGGAACATAACACCCAATTAATTCGCGCCGCTGCCAAACAGGTTCCCGCCGGCCAATGGAAGGAGACGATTCATGCAACAAGCGCTTGAAGGTTCCCTGGCTATCGCCAGGGCAGTCGCGCTGTGTAAACCACAGGTCGTTGCTGCCTATCCGATTACCCCACAAACCCATATCGTAGAAAACATTGCCAAGCTTGTCGCCGATGGTGTCCTGGACTGCAATCTGGTTAGTGTGGAAAGCGAATTTTCCGCTGCCTCCGTGGTCCTGGGCGCGGCAGCCGCCGGTTCCCGCACCTATACCGCCAGTGCCTCACAGGGCATCCTGTTAATGAGCGAAGTCCTGTATAACATTGCCGGGCTGCGAATTCCTACGGTATTAACCTGCGCCAATCGCGCCGTATCCTCCCCCTTATCTATCTGGAATGACCAGCAGGATTCTATGGCCGTGCGTGATGCCGGCTGGATCCAGCTTTATTGCGCCGATAATCAGGATGCGGTTGATACGACCATACAGGCCTTTCGTATCGCCGAGCGTTGCGAAGTGCCGGTGATGGTTTGTGTCGATGGCTTTACCCTGACACATACTCTGGAACCCATAGAAATTCCAGAAGCCGAACAGGTTGAGCGTTTCCTGCCGGCCTACCAGTTTTCCCGCAGCCTGGATCCGCAAAAACCCATTAGTATCGGCACCCTGGTATCACCGGATTTATTTTCTGAAGCACGCCATTCCCATCATCAGGCGCTGTTAAACGCCGAAGCGGAAATTATTTCTGCCGCCGAGGACTGGAGCAAAATCAGTGGCCGGGAATGTCCCGCTCTGCTGCAGGCTGACGGCCCAGAAGATGCCCGGATCGGTATCCTGATCATGGGATCGGTCTATGGCACCCTGGCCGATGCGCGCAGTCACTACACCGATCTGGATCCGATACGACTGATTAAATTGCGTTCTTTCCGGCCTTTTCCGGTTGCCGCACTACAACAGGCCTGTGAAGGACTGGACGACCTTATCGTGCTTGATCGCGCCATGTCTCCCGGCAGCGGTGGCATTCTCGGCCATGAAGTTCGTGCCGCCCTGTACCAGCAAGAACATGCTCCACGAATTCATAATTTCGCCATCGGTCTGGGCGGACGTGACGTACCGATGGATACCCTGCCCAGGTTGCTGTCTGCCATACGCCGGGATCAACCTGAATACTTCAGCGTGTTCGATGCGGTACTGGAAAGATTGCCCGAAGAAGATCGCTAACATACTGCGCCATTGACTCTTACCCAGGTAAATAGACTATGAGCAAACAGCCTGAATATCCCGACATTAACATCCCTCTTTTACGCCAGCAGCAACAACGTTTTCAGGCACTGACGCCTGGACACCGCGCCTGTCTTGGCTGCGGCCAGGCCCTGGCTGCGCGTCTGGTAACCGAGGCCGCCGGTCCTGATGTAGTCATTGCCAATGCTACCGGCTGCCTGGAAATCTTTACCACCCCTTATCCCGAGTCCGCCTGGCGGGTTCCCTGGATGCATTCCCTGTTTGAAAATGCTGGCGCCATTGCCTCGGGCATGGAAGCCGCACTCAAGGCGCAGGGAAAACTCACCAAGGTTCTCGCCTTCGGCGGAGACGGCAGCACGTTTGATATCGGCTTTCAGGCTTTATCAGGAATGTTTGAGCGCGGCCATAATGTGCTCTATGTCTGCTTTGATAACGAAGCCTATATGAATACCGGCGTGCAGCGTTCCAGTTCCACTCCGCACGCAGCGATGACCACCACCTCGCCGCCGGGTAAAAAACGCATGGGTAAACGGCATCTTAAAAAAGACATCATCTCCATTATCGCCGCCCATCATATTCCTTATGCCGCATCGACCTCGGTTGCCTACCCTTCCGATATTCGCAAAAAAGTACGCCGCGCCATGTCGATTGAAGGCTCTACCTTTTTACTGGTGCATTCTCCCTGCCCGTTGGGCTGGGGGCATGATAGCGAAATGACTATCGAAACGGCACGACTGGCGGTACAAACCGGCATGTTTCCGATCATCGAACTGGAACGTGGTGAATTGACCGGCACCATGCCGATTCGTCATCCCCGTCCGGTGGTTGATTACCTGAAACAACAAAAACGTTTCCGGCATTTATTCAAAGCCAGTCAACAGGCACAGGAAGAACTCGAACACTTGCAAGCGCTGGCCAATTACAACATGGAACGTTACGGCCTCAAGGGCAACGAACCCGATGCACTGGATAGCGATGGTGCGGATACCGTCGGTCGGGCCAAGATACGTTGGGCTTGAACTTCATGAAACAGGCAGGAGAGCAAGATGATTACTTATAACCGTGGCGGCTATGCCAACCCCGGCACTGCTATACAGTTTAAAACCGGCACCTGGCGGGTGCAGAAGCCCTATCATCTGCATCAACCGGCCCCCTGTCATAGCGACTGTCCAGCCGGTGAAGATGCCCAGGCCTATCTGGCAAAACTGGAACTGGGACAAACCCGCCAGGCCTGGGAAACGCTGGTCCAGGCCAACCCCATACCGGCCATCACCGGGCGAGTCTGCTACCACCCCTGTGAAAGCGGCTGTAACCGTGGTCAGTATGATGAGGCTGTTGCCATCCATTCAGTCGAACGCTGGTTGGGCGATGAAGCCATTCGCCAGGGCTGGGCTTATCCGCTCAGTAAACCGGACAAAGACGCACTGCCGGTTGCGGTGGTGGGTGCCGGTCCGGCTGGACTCTCGGCGGCCTATCATTTATTGCGTCAGGGCTATCAGGTAACGCTGTTTGAAATGCTGTCTCAGGCAGGCGGCACCTGTCGTTCGGCCATACCGCCCTATCGCCTGCCGCGCCAGGTTATCGATGAAGAACTGGAACGCCTGCTGGCCTGCGGCATGGAGTTTCTACCCCAGCATCGTCTTGGTCGTGATATATCACTGGATGAACTACAGCAACAATACCGCAGCGTATTTTTAGGCCCCGGTGCGCAAAAAAGTCGCGACTGGAATATCGACGGCGTTACACCGCGGGATCTGCATTCAGGATTGAACTTCCTGAAAGAATGGATCCATGTCGGTGCCATCCCCCAATACAATAGTGTTGTGGTTGTCGGTGGCGGTAATACAGCGGTTGATCTGGCCAGAGTCATGAAGCGTGAAGGCGCCGCCGAAGTGCATATCATTACCCATAACGCCCTGCCTGATGCAAACCAAATTATCCCTGATGCGATGCCCGCCCTGCCCCGTGAGGTCGAACAGGCGCTGGAAGAAGGCGTGCAGATCCATGACCATCGCGGCATTCGGCGCTTGATCCTGCGCGGTGAAAAAGTCATTGGTATCGAAATGGTACACATGAAAAATATTCAGCAGGCGGACGGCAGCATACAACGAACCGCATTCGAAGGCACTGAAACGGTTTTACATGTCGACCAGGTCATTCCAGCTATCGGTCAGCAGGTCGACAGCGAAGACTTCAGCAACCTGCTGCAACAACAGATCCTGTTTCCGCATGATGCCTGGGGACAGATCGCACACCACCCCGGTATTTTCTCTGGCGGCGATGCCTGCCCCAACCGCGGTACGGTTGCCATGGCCATCGGTGATGGCCATCGTGCCGCCGATGCGATGCATGCCTATATTCAACAACAGCCAATGCCAGAGCAGAAGGCCGACAAAGCGATCCCTTATACCGCTCTGAACCTGAACTATCATGAACACGCCAAGCGACAACGTTCACCTGTGCTGCCGGTTGAAGAACGTAGTGGTGAAGTAGAAATAGAAGGCAGCCTGAGTGACGAACAGGTACAGCATGAAGCCCGACGTTGTCTTTCCTGCGGCAACTGCATGGCCTGTGACAACTGCTGGACCCTATGCCCCGATAGTGCCGTACTCAAAACCCGTGAACAGGCTATGCAGGGACGGCACTATATTTTTGATTATGACTACTGCAAAGGTTGCGGCATATGCGCACATGAATGTCCGAGTGGCTATATTGCCGTGAAAGAAGATCTGTAATCCCCATTGTCTGCAAGCAAACCGATATTTAAAGAAGAGGCTTATGAATATGGACGCAAAAGCAAGATCGACTGAATATGTATTTTCCTTTCATGATGGTGACGGCAAAGATAAACAACGGCTTGGCGGCAAAGGCGCCAACCTTTGTGAAATGACCCAGATGGGACTCAATGTTCCCCCAGGCTTTGTAATCAGCACGCAAGCCTGTCTTGCTTTTCTTGACGCGAAGGACAAACGCCTGCCTGAGGGGCTGATGACAACGATTAAAAGCCAGATGCAGGCACTGGAAAAAGAAACCGGCAAGGGCTTTGGCGATGCCGAACAACCACTGCTGGTATCGGTGCGCTCCGGTTCGGCCATGTCCATGCCCGGCATGATGGATACCATTCTCAACCTGGGACTTAATACCAGTACACTCGAAGGCGTGATCAAACAAACCGGCGACGCACGCTTCGCTTATGACGCCTATCGTCGCTTCATCCAGTTATTCGGCAAGGTGGCTTTGAACATTCCCGACCAGGCTTTTGACAGCCAGTTCGAAGAAGTTAAACAGCATGTCGGTATCAAGGATGACGTCAGCCTCAGAGCAGATCATCTTAAAGATATCAGTGAGCGTTTCCTCGAGGTAGTGCAGCAACATACCGGCCAGCCTTTCCCGGAAGATCCCTATGCACAACTTGAGATTGCGGTAAAAGCGGTATTTAACTCATGGAGGGGTAAACGGGCGGTGGATTACCGCCAGGAATTTCATATCACGCCGGAGATGGCCAATGGCACGGCAGTCAATATCGTCACTATGGTGTTTGGCAACCGCGGTAATGACAGCGCCACCGGGGTCGCCTTTACCCGTAATCCCGCTACCGGTGAAAACAAACTGTTCGGCGAATACCTGCTTAATGCCCAGGGTGAAGACGTGGTCGCCGGTATTCGCACCCCCAAACCCATCCAGCAACTGGCCGATGAAATGCCGGATCTTTATCAGCAACTGGAAACTCTGCGCGCTAATCTGGAAAACCACTACAAGGAAATACAGGACTTCGAATTTACCATTGAAAAAGGCAAGCTCTATTGCCTGCAAACCCGCAATGGTAAAATGAATACCACCGCGATGGTCCGTAGCTCGGTGGAAATGGAACAGGCTGGTCTAATAGATCGGCGTCAGGCATTGCTGCGTATCGAACCCCATTCACTTGAACAAATGCTCTATCCGGGACTGGATCACAGTCAACTCAAAAGCTCACCGCTGGCCCAGGGTCTGTCAGCCTCCCCCGGTGCCGCCTGCGGTCATATTGTTTTCGACGCGGACCGCGCCGAAACCCTGGGTAAACAGGGACAACGCGTGATCCTGGTTCGCGATGAAACCAAACCTGAAGACATCCACGGTTTCTTTGCCTCACAGGGGATCCTTACCAGCCGTGGCGGTAAAACCTCCCATGCCGCCGTGGTCGCCCGGGGTATGGGCAAACCCTGTGTCGCTGGTGCAGAAGGAATTCATGTCGATGTCGAACTGCGAGAAGCCCATATCGGAGATACGGTACTCCATGAAGGCGATCTGATTACCATCGACGGCAGCAGCGGTAATGTTTATCTGGGCGAAATGCCGATGATGGAAGTCAAATTCAGTCAGCAACTGGAAACCCTGCTGCAATGGGCCGATGAAGCTGCACGCCTGAAAGTCATGGCCAATGCCGATACGGTAGAAGATGCGCAACGAGCACTGAAATATGGCGCGATGGGCATCGGTCTATGCCGCACTGAACGCATGTTTAATGCGGCTGAACGCCTGCCGCTGGTGATTGAAATGATTGTCGCGGAAAATAAACAACAGCGTCAACAGGCCCTGGATCGGCTATTGCCGATCCAGCGCAGCGACTTCCAGGGACTGTTTGAAACCATGGCCCCGCACCAGGTTACCATTCGTCTTCTCGATCCCCCCATCCATGAGTTCCTGCCCAGCGAACAGCAACTGCTGAGTGATCTGGACGAGCTTAAACACCTATACAGCATCGTCCGCGGTATGCAGGTCATGATTGATGCAGCAGCACAGGTTAACCCGGCAAGCAACGAGGAAAATAATAGCCCGATACCCAAACCAATGGGCGAAAGAATTTTTGCCGATCCCAGGAATGTGGCTGAAACAATCAGTAAAAAGGAAGCCATGCTGAAAAAAGTCAGGACCCTGCATGAGGTCAACCCCATGCTTGGACACCGTGGCGTGCGCCTCGGCATTACCTTCCCGGAAATTTATTGCATGCAGATC
>JAADGZ010000116.1 GCA_013152045.1 Gammaproteobacteria bacterium | reverse complement strand
TAAAACGGCGATATCAGCCATTGCTTTGGTGCTGGAGCCGTCAGCATCTACTGCCGCATAAAAGCGTGCCACAAAATCCAGAACAAATTTATTTTGATAGCCATGATTTTCATCCAGGATCGCGCGTGACAACATAGCCAGGCGGTGACGTATACAGGATTCTTTTTCAGGGTTACATTCACCTTCAATTGGTGTCGGATGCAGGGCTAGTAAATATTTTCGCAGCCCCGGGTATTCTTTGAGCATCAAGTATTCTACCCGCGAGTCTTCAAGATGCTCGATCGCCAGTCGTTGAAAGGGGCTGAAGTTGTCGGCAATGATGGCCGTCGTCCATTTTCGATGGGCCGCGATATGGGCGATGGTCACCCGGTAACGATCGATTCCGGATACCCCATTTAAATCATCATAAACATCGGGTACGCGAATACCCAGGTGGTCATAATAAGGCACAGGTTTTCGAAGTTCATCAAAGCCCGGCGAGTAGGGTATAAAATAAGAATTATCCTGCCACATACTGCGCAAATACATATCGAGTTTGCGCTCATTATCCATGAATAATGTTCCATGACGCTCACGCTGCAGCATGGCCTTGCTGTCGGCCGATTGTAAACTGAAGTAATCTTTTTGTCGTTCCGGGTGCTTGCTATAATTGCGCACACCGTAGTCGATCCAGTTTTTTAAACCTTCGAGTGACAACTGGTTTAGCAGGTAGGGCGTTTGTTTTAACAGTTCGGGGAATCCCTGGCTGGAATGTGTTTTATGTATGCCGTGAACTGAGGTGGTGGTCGTTTCCATCATCTCGAAAATAATATCGAGAAAATTCTGCATCTGTTCCAGTGTGCCCAGTCGACGAGAGGCTTCCGGCAGGCATTGCATAAACGGCAGAATGGCTTTGCCGTTGGGGGTGCGCGACATATCCCAGACACATTTAGAAACGATTTCCAGTATGGCTTCGCCCAGGCGATGAGCCATCTCAGGCATTTCTTCCAGATAAATCATGACCGGCTCCCAGCCACGCCCGATCATACAGATCAGTGATGCGCCCGAGAGGTATTTCTCAACACCGTCGTTACTCAAGTTGCGCAGAGCATCCTGGATGTAGTCTTCAAAGCAGTCTTCAATTTGTTCGAAGCTGCATTTGAGTTTGCTACGGTATAGTTGTAGTTCGATTTCGTTCATGATTTATTTTTTCACCGTCATAGAACCATGTTAGGCAGGTTCTACAGCGGTTAAAGTATCTCTAACCAAAAATGCTATCAATGGCATGATCTAAAGTACTACGAATATCTGCATCGTCGGTGATCGGTCGTACCAGCGCCATGCGACAGGCTGCTTTGGCATCGATGCCTTTATTCATTAAATTTGCCGCATAAACCAGCAAGCGGGTTGAAATTCCCTCATCCAGGCCGTGGCCTTTTAGGTTGCGGGCGGTATGTGCAATTTTCACCAATTTGCCAGCCGTGTCTTCATCAATACTGGCCTCTTTGACAACGATGCTGATTTCAACCGTTGAATCCGGGTAATCAAAATCCAGCGCGCTAAAGCGCTGTTTGGTGGATTGTTTCAAATCCTTCATTAAACTTTGATAACCGGGGTTATAGGAAATGACCAGTTGGAAATCCGGGTGAGCATTAACCAGTTCACCTTTTTTATCCAGTGGCAAGGTTCGGCGGTGATCAGTAAGCGGATGAATTACCACCGTAGTGTCCTGACGTGCTTCAACAATCTCATCCAGGTAACAAATTGCACCAATGCGTGCGGCGATGGTCAATGGGCCATCCAGCCAGCGTGTGCCATTGGCATCCAGCAAGTAACGCCCGACTAAATCCGAGGCGGTCATGTCTTCGTTGCAGGCCACGGTAATTAAAGGCTTGCCCAGTTTCCAGGCCATGTGTTCAATAAAGCGTGATTTCCCACAACCGGTGGGGCCTTTTATCATCACCGGCAGGCGGGCCGCATAAGCCGCTTCATATAAAGCCACTTCGTCTTGCTGTGCTTCGTAAAAAGGTTGTTCGGTTATTTTGTATTGTTCAATGTCGATATTTGACTGGTTCATAGAAGTAGACCTTGCTGGATTTTGATCTTTAAGACAGACCTATTCTAATAGGGTATTGAGCTAATACCAAACTTAAATATTATATAATTTAAACGGAGATGACAGGGTAATAGTATAAAGTATGTTATTGCCCTGATTTATTTGATTGATATTTAGGGTTTCTGCACGCAGTGATAGTTAGTCGCCAATCGAACTTCCATAGACGAAATTACAGTAGTATTTTCAATAAGTTAGTGATCCTTTGGTGGGGGGCAGATTTTATTGGTGTCTTTGTTGAAGATACTTAAATTTTTTTCATTTTTGCCTGCTACAGGATTTGTATCTAACCTTGTGAAACGATGGGTATTGTGTAGCATGTTAATATGAGCCATGCGCGCAATCAGTATTAAAAAATGAATTTGGGATTATTCAGTTATCTAAGTGCATCGCTGGCATTTGTTCTATTCGCCGTTCTGTTGGTAACCAGCTGGCGTGGTGGGAATCGTGGCGTATTGCTGGCAGCGGTAGCCCTGATAAACGCAGTGTGGGCGGGTCTTGCAAGCCAGGTTGCAATCAAGTCGGTAGATCAGGCTAGTGCTTATCAAACATTCGAGGTACTGCGATACCTTGCCTGGTATGTTTTTTTAATCAAGTTATTTGATTCGGCAGCCAGCAATAATCCTGGTTATCGGCGATTCCAGCGTTCCGCATTGTTATCCAGTATTGGTTTTGGCTGTCTTGTTTTGCTGATGGATTTTGTATTCCCACGTTTTGATGGACGGGTTCTGTATGGCTATCCGATGGCCTTTTTGTTTGCCGGTCATTTGATAATGTCGATTATTGGACTCACCATTATCGAACAGCTTTTTCGCAATCTATCGCTACAACATCGCTGGGCGATCAAGTATCTTTTTATAGGTGTCGGTGGGATTTTCGCCTATGATTTTTATTTCTACGCTAATGCGTTGCTGTTCCGTGGTATGGACCCCGGTTTATGGAATGCGCGTGGATTTATTAGTCTCATTTCAGTCCCAATGTTGGTTTTAGCCGCAGCCAGAAACAGGGAATGGTCGCTGAATGTATTTGTTTCTCGCGATATTGTTCTGACTACGACAGCGATTCTTGGTGGTGGTCTTTATCTTTTGCTGATGGCGGGTGTTGGTTATTATCTGCGTGATCATGGTGGTAGCTGGGGACGTGTTGCTCAGACTGTATTTTTTTCGTTGGCGATCATTTTGTTGCTTGCTGTGCTTTTTTCCGGGCAATTGCGGGCCAATTTAAGAGTATTTCTAGGCAAGAATTTCTATAAAAATAAATATGATTATCGAAAGGAATGGTTGCAGTTAACGGGTGAACTAAGTAATCAAAAGGATGACAGTAACGGCTTCATTTCAGCAACCAGAGTGCTCGCTCGACTTGTCGATGCGCGCTCGAGCCTGATTTGGTTGCATGAAAATAATAACTGTTATCGAAATATAGCAGCATGGCAGGCAGATCGAGTTGATGCTACTGAAATAGAAGGTAGTAGCCTGGTTCAATTTTTCGAACAGAAAGGATATATTATCAATCTGACAAATATTGATACCTGTCCTGAAGAATACCAAGGTTTAGTATTGCCGACCTGGTTAAGCAAAATCCGTCGGCCCTGGCTGATTGTTCCCTTATTTGGTTTAAACTCTTTGCTGGGATTTTCGGTATTAGCAGATCCATTGGTGTCCAGAGAGATAAACTGGGAAGATCGTGATTTACTTAAAGCAGCCGCAAAGCAGGTGTCCAGTTACCTTACTGTCCTGAGAACATCGGAAGTGTTAGCAGAGGCAAAGCAATTTGAAGTGTTCAATCGGATATCGGCCTACATGGTTCATGATCTGAAGAATATATCAGCAGAACTTGAGCTTATTGTGCGTAATGCGGAACGGCATCGAAATAATCCCGAGTTTCTCGATGATATGTTTGAAACGGTTAACAACGCCTCTGCAGATATTAACCGGTTGCTCGATCAGTTGCGCAACAAGCGGCTGCAAAAAGAAAAAAAAGTCGTTGTTGATGTTTGCAAGTTGGTCCAGGATGTTGCTCGGCATAAAAATCATTGCCTGCCGGTGCCTGACGTTGTATGTGATTCCAGTGAATGCCATACTATTCTTGAGAAGAGGCGATTTGCCAATGTATTAGCACACCTGTTAGACAATGGGCAGCAAGCAACGTCAGACGATGGCTTTCTGCATGTTAAGGTGATGAAAAAAACTCCATTTGTGGTTATCCAAATTGTGGATAATGGACATGGCATGGATGATGATTTTATAAATAAACGTCTTTTTAAGCCGTTTGATACAACGAAAGGTAACGCCGGGATGGGTATCGGCATGTATGAATGCCGAGAGTTTATTCATGAATTGGGCGGTGAAATAAAGGTTGAAAGCGAACCGGGTAAAGGGACTTCTATTAGTTTGCATATCCCTTTGAATAATTAACAATAAAAACTCAACGTGCCATTTTTTAGAGTAGCAGGCTTCACTCATGTCAAACAACGCACTCAAACCCTTGCTTGTTGTCGAGGACAACCCTGGCGTACAGAAACAGCTTAAATGGTCTTTTGAAGGTTACCATGTGGTATTGGCTAGTGATCGTGTTTCGGCGCTTAAACAGATAAAGCAAGTTCATCCGTCGGTGGTTACCCTGGATCTTGGCTTGCCACCGGATCCAACCAATGCTTCGGAAGGACTTGCGGCACTGACCGAAATTCTCGAGCTGGCACCTTATACCAAAGTGATCGTTGTCACGGGAAATGATGATCGGAAAAACGCCCTCAAAGCGGTATCGCTGGGTGCCTATGATTTTTACCAGAAACCAATCGATCCGGATGTGCTGGGATTGATTGTTGATCGTGCTTACAATCTATATGAGCTGGAAGAAGAGAACCGAGACCTGGCCAAACAAAAATATGCCTCGCCGACAGGAAATATTGTGGGGGATAGTCCACAGATGCAGCAGGTTTGCCGGATGCTGGAGAAGGTTGGACCTTCTGATGTAACGACGCTAATCCTTGGTGAGAGTGGTACCGGCAAGGAGCTATTTGCGCAAGCTTTGCATACCCTGAGTCGCAGAAAAGATAAGCCCTTTGTCGCTGTGAATTGTGCAGCCATACCCGAGAATCTTCTCGAAAGTGAGTTGTTCGGTTATGAGAAAGGGGCTTTTACGGGTGCGGTTAAAAGGACTCGAGGTAAAGTTGAATATGCTGATGGAGGCACTCTGTTCCTCGATGAAATCGGCGATATGCCGGTTCCGTTACAAGCCAAGATGTTACGTTTCTTGCAGGAACGCATCATTGAACCCATTGGTTCTCGAAAGACTATTCAGGTTGATGTAAGGATCCTCTGTGCAACGCATCAGGATTTGGATCAACGAATTCAGAAACAGGAATTCCGTGAGGATCTGTATTATAGGATTAGTGGAATTGTACTTGAAATTCCTCCACTGAGAGAACGAGATGGTGATCTTATACTTCTTGCCCGAACATTTTTGGAACAATTTAATCGACAGTATGGTAAGAAGATCCGTGGTTTTAGTGAAAGTGCGCTGGGGCGTATTGAACATTACGCCTGGCCTGGCAACGTACGCGAACTCGAAAATAAAGTAAAACGTGCAATTGTATTGGCTGATAGCGAATGGATTTCAGTGGCGGATCTTGGTTTTACGGAAGAAGCTGACGCGGTATTATCGCTTAATCTTAAACAGGCAAGAGAGAATGCGGAGCGGCGAGTGATTCGTCAGTCACTGGCTGTACATAATAACAATATATCCCGTGCTGCGAGTGCTATAGGGGTAAGTCGTCCGTCCTTGTACAACCTGATGAAAAAATTGGAGATGGTTGGAATAGGTGAAGATTAAGAAGATGTATCCATTACCTTATAACTAAAAGGTGCAAGCAGATAGTGTACTTTTAGTTATAAGGTAATGGATATCGGGGTTATTGTTGGATATTTTTCGCAGTATTTTATCAAGCATAAAAAAAGCCCCTGAATACAGGGGCTTTTTTTTAACTGAGTGTTTGTCTTACTTGTGAACGCCCAGTTTGTCTCTCCAGCCAGGGAAGATGGTATCGGCATCATGCTCGAATGATTCGAATGCGCGAGCGAATTCCTTATGCTCTTTGGCGTATTCGATGGGATCGGCGCCTTCTTTCCAGCACTCATAGGCCTGACGTAGTGATACGGCACCGGCTGCGGGGCTGTCGATATGACCATAAGCACCACCGCCGGCGGTGTTGATGACGTTGCCGTGGCCCAGGTTTTCGAAGAAGCCTGGCAGGCGCAGTGCGTTCATGCCGCCCGAGATAATGGGGGTAGTGGGTTTCATGCCATACCATTTTTGATAGAAGAACGGTCCCTGACATTCATCACGCTCGATCATATAAGCAATGATCTTATCATCCTGGGAGCCTTCCATTTTGCCGTAGCCCATAGTACCGACATGGATACCCGAAGCACCCATCAGACGTGCCATTTTGGCCAGAATGTAGGCGGTGTAACCGCGCTTGGATGAGGGGGAGGTTACGGCACCGTGACCGGCACGATGATAATGCAGGTATTGACCCGGGTACTGGCGACGAGCGGTTGTTACCATGCCCGGGCCACCGACATAACCGTCAACCAGAAAGGCAACATGCGGTGCATTTTCACCAAAAGTTTCCAGCGCGTAATCAGCACGGGCGCACATTTCGTGGTAATCATCGGCAGTGATGTTCATGGAGAACAGTTTGGCTTCGCCTGTTTCATCCTGTGCTCGCGCCAGGGCGTCTGCAATCAGAGGTAAGACCTTCTTGGTGGGGCAGAAAACCTGGTTGCCCTGAGGTTCATCATTTTTGATGAAGTCGCCGCCCAGCCAGAACTGGTAGGCTGCTTCGGCAAAGGGCTTGGGACGCAGGCCCAGTTTAGGTTTGATAATAGTACCGGCGATATAACCACCGTTTTTAATGGGACGTCCGAGGATGCGCCACAGGTCAGAGATATCCATGGCCGGGCCATCAAACAGTTGCAGCATTTTAGGCGGAACGTAGAAATCCTGCATTTGAGAATTTTTGATATCGCCCATGCCCTGGTTATTACCAATAGCCAGGGTCAGGAAAGACACGATCATGGCGCGACCATCAATGATGTTGCGATCGAATAATTCATTCGGGTAGGCGATCTTCATGATGCCTTTGGCTTCATCGATGAAGTAAACCAGGGCGTCAACACCTTTGGTGAAGTCATCGGTCGTTGAAACTTCAACATTGGTGCCGGTCGATGATTCTGCTGCGAAGTGAGCGGCAGCTTCCAGGTAGCCATGACCTTCGGCAGGTTCCATGGTGTAAGCAACCAGAATGTGTTTGCCATCAGCAAGTAAGTTGTCTTCGTTCAAGCTAAGGTCAGAATAGCGACCTGTTTGATCTAATAAAGCCATGTTTAAAACTCCTCGAATAAAAATTAAAGGTACGAAATCCCTGTGGGCAGGGTGCCAGAGGATAGCCTTTCATTGTGACTGTCCTGTGGCCGGTGATACATTGCCTGCCTCAATAGTTTGCGACTATACGGGGAATCATTCATAATTAAAATTCAGATCTTTTGATTAAATACATAAGGTAAACCTTATGAATGTGACTTTTCGCCAGTTGACTGTATTTGAAGCGGTTGCCAACTGTCTCAGCTATACCCAGGCGGCGCAGGAACTGCACCTCAGTCAGCCGGCTGTTTCTATGCAAATCAAGCTGTTAGAGGAAAGTATCGCGCTGCCGCTATTTGACAAACTGGGTCGCAAGATTTACCTCACCGAGGCGGGGCGGGAAATGCACCATTATTGCCGCAGCATTGCCGGACAGCTTGAGGAGCTGGAGGAAGTGCTGGAACATATAAAAGGTATCCAGCGGGGGCGACTGGATATTTCGGTGGCTTCGACGGCTAATTATTTTGCTACCCGCCTGTTGGCGGCCTTTTCCCGCAAATATGAAGGTACGACTTTTAGTCTGGACGTAACTAATCGTGAAACCCTACTGCGCCAACTGGAACTGAATGAAAAGGATCTGGTGATTATGGGTAAGCCGCCGGAGGATCGGGATCTGGAAGCAACGGTCTTCATGGACAATCCATTGGTGGTGATCGCGGCGCCGGATCATCCCCTGGCGATGAGCAAAAATTTAGCGCTTGAGGCCTTGCAGAAGGAAACCTTTGTGGTGCGGGAGTAGGGTTCCGGCACGCGAATCGCAATGCAGCGTTTCTTTGCTGAACACCAGGTGCATTTGACTACGGGCATGGAGATGACCTCCAACGAGGCCATTAAGCAGGCGGTGGAAGCGGGGCTGGGCTTGGGTATTGTTTCCATTCATACCCTGGCGCTGGAGCTGGAAGCACGTTGGCTGGTGGTGCTGGATGTACGGGAATTTCCCATTTTGCGGCACTGGTATGTGGTGCAACGCCAGGGCAAACGCCTGTCGCCGGTGGCGCAGGCTTTCAAAGATTTTGTTATTAATGATGATGTTGGTGGGGCTGGGATTATCCCAATACAGAAGATTTGATTTTGGAATGAACTTTTCAATATTTCATGAGTCATATCTGCACATACCCCACTTAACCTGTGTATAATCGCGTCTATGACATTTTTTCGTACGGACAAACTACCCCTGAACGGTTTAATGCTGCTGGTGCTACTTGCGCTGGTGATTGCACCGTTTGTTAATGCGGGGGCGTCGGTTGCTGGTTTTAGCGCTAAAAGCGCAGCGGCTAGTAAATGCGAAAAAATGCAAAAAATGAATATGAGACAGTCACAATTGGCTAGTTCAAACTGTCCCAATCAAAAAAATCATACCTGCAAAACACATTGCCAGAACCTCTTACTGTCTTATCTACCCGCCCCGGTCCTACTGGAATCATTTGTTTTTCAGGTTCGTTCCATGCGTTCTGTACAGCTATCATCCTCTCAAATTATGAGAGGGGTATTTCTTCCGCTCGATCCCCGACCTCCTCAGGCCTGATTTCCCTTATCCGGGTGGGGCTTGTTTGCTTCCTGATACTGGCTGTTTGCAGTCTGTATATCTAAACTTCCCGGTTATACCCTTGTTTCAATCTATTGTTACTTCGTTTATGGTGGCAAACATGCTACTGGCGTGATCATCGATCTGCCTGCTGGACGATAGTTGTAATACGTTTGAGAAGTTTTGGAATGTACAATCATTGCGGCATTTTTGCCCGTTAGTTCGTCAGGAGTACTATGATGCTTCCCTATAAATTTATAGTGGCTGGTTTTGCTGTCAGTCTATTTTGTACCTCGGTGCTGGCGGCCACGCCAGATGCCAATGATTCGCAGGCGCGGATCGAGGCTACACGCTCACTAGCTTCGGCATTGAGCTTGTCCGGGGCGGTAAAAGTGGCCGTAGCAGATAATCCGAGTCTGGCTGCCATGCGTGCGCGTGCCAAAGCGATGGCTGCGATTCCTTCCCAGGTAGGAACCCTGCCTGATCCTTCTTTGAGTTTTAATGCCCTTAATCTGCCGGTAGATACGTTTAGCGCAGGCCAGGAAGGCATGACGCAAATGCAGGTTGGTATTGGTCAGGCCTTTCCTTTTCCAGGCAAACTTGGCTTGCGTGCAGATGCTGCGAACTATGAAGCAAAAGCGGCGGGTAGCGAAGTCGATGAAACCCGTTTGTGGTTGATTCGTAGTGTCAAGAGTTCATGGTGGCGGTTGTTTTACCTGGACAAGGCATTGGATATTGTTGCCAGTAATCAGATTTTGTTACGCCAGTTCGTTGAAATTGCCCAGACCAAATACAAGGTAGGTCAGGGCTTACAACAGGATGTGCTATTGGCGCAACTGGAATTGTCCAAATTGCTGGAACAGGAAGTTCGTCTTAAAGGTAAGCGCATCAATGAGGATGCACGACTCAATGCTCTGCTGAACTGGCCTACGGATCGGGTTCTGACTTTGGCACATATCTCTAATTCTAAATTGCCATCATTGCGTACCGAAGTGGAGCTACACAAGGAGGCCGAGGCTGCTCGTCCCTTGTTGATTGCCCAGAAGAGTCGCATTCACGCTGCCCGCAGCCGCGTAGATTTAGCGAAAAAAGATTACTATCCCGACTTCAATCTGGGCGCCGCCTACGGTTTTCGTAGCGGGGCTAATAATGGCATCCAACGTGCAGATGTTGCCTCTTTGCGATTTACCATGACCTTACCCATCTATACTGATACCAAGCAGGACAAGGCTATGGATCAACGTAACAGCGAACTGCTGCAACAGAATTATCGGCTGCAGGATACCTTGCAGCAGGTTAGAGAAGAAATTTCGCGGGCCAAGGCTGATTACTGGCGCGCCAGAAAACTGGTGGTCTTGTTCAAGGGGGGCATTATTCCACAGGCCCGGCAAACCGTTGATTCCATGCTTGCAGGTTACCAGGTGGACAAGGTGGATTTTCTTAACCTGGTGCGTTCCCAAGTTACCCTCTATAACTACGAAACCCAGTACTGGTTATCCTTTAGTTCAGCGCAGCAAGCGTTGGCCGCGCTTGAAGCTGCAGTCGGCAGCAACAGCATTTATGCAGGAGACAATTCATGAACAAAAAAATAATTATAGTTGCCGCTATTACGTTAGCGCTTGGGCTTGGTGGCGGTTACTGGCTGGCGGGCATGCAAAAAGGTGAAGGCATGAGTATGGCCACTAAAGGGGCTGATGAAGGTGGACGCAAGGTGTTGTTCTATCGCAATCCCATGAACCCGGAGGTTACTTCACCGGTACCGGCGAAAGATAATATGGGTATGGACTATATTCCGGTTTACGCCGAAAAGAAAAAGCCGAAAGAGAAAAAGATATTGTTCTACCGCAATCCCATGAACCCGGAGGTTACGTCACCGGTACCGGCGAAAGATAATATGGGCATGGACTATATTCCGATTTATGCCAAGGATGACAGCGGTAGTGATAAAGAAGAACCTGTTGGTACGGTAAGAATTGATCCGGCCATGGTACAGGATATCGGGGTACGTACTGCACTTGCCAAACGTAGCACTCTATCTCATGATATTCATGCGGTGGGTCGAGTAACTTACGATGAAGAACGCTTGTCACGCCTGCATCCCAAAACGGCAGGCTGGATCGATAAACTTTTTGTCGACAAGACCGGCGAGTTTGTCAAAAAAGATACCATTCTATTGGGCTTGTATTCACCACAGCTTGTATCCAGTCAGCAGGAATATCTGCTTGCCCTCAACAATCGCAAAAATCTTGAAGGTAGTTCTTTCAAGGATATTCGTGATGGTGCGGATGAACTGGTGCGCAGTTCACTTGAGCGTCTGCAATTGCTGGATGTTCCCGCGCATCAGATCCGCGAGCTGGAAGAAACGCACAAGATTAAAAAGAGCCTGCATATTCATTCGCCTTTTGATGGCATCGTTATGAAGATCGGCATTCGTGATGGACAGTATGTCACCTCAGCTACCGAGCTGTATATGCTGGCTGACCTGAGCAAGATCTGGGTATATGTGGACATCTATGAAAATGAGCTGCCCTGGACCAGGCTGGGTGATACTGCCGATATGACGGTCAAAGCCATTCCCGGCAAGGTGTTCACCGGCAAGGTGACTTTTATTTATCCTTATCTGGAAAACAAAACCCGCACCAACCGGATTCGACTGGAATTTGATAATCAGGATCTTAAACTCAAGCCGGAAATGTTTGCCAATGTCACGTTGAAGACAAGCCGTCAGGTGAATGCCATTGTGGTGCCCTCCGAGGCCATCGTGCGTTCCGGTATCAGTGATCAAGTTTTTGTGGTGCGTGCGCCAGGCAAATTTGAGCCACGCAAGGTGATCCTGGGCGTGAGTTCAGAAGGTCTGACCCAGATTCTTTCCGGTGTAAAAGCGGGAGAAGAAGTGGTGACCTCTAGCCAGTTCCTGATCGATTCCGAGTCCAAGTTGAGTGAGGCTACGGCAAAAATGATGGAAGTGCTGGAATCCAAGTCCAGGAAAAAGGCTGCAGAAAAAAGCAGTAGCATGAAATAGGGGAAAGCCATGATTAAAAAAATTATTAATATGTCCCTGAAGGACAAATCCCTGGTATTGATCGCCGCTTTTATGGTGCTTGCCGCTGGGTTTTATGCGCTGAAAAATACACCGCTGGATGCCATCCCAGATCTATCCGATGTGCAGGTGATCGTGTTCACCGAGTTCCCTGGACAGGCGCCTCAAGTGGTGGAAGATCAAGTTACCTATCCATTGACTACTGCTATGTTGGCAGTGCCCAAGGCCAAGGTAGTGCGCGGCTATTCTTTCTTTGGTTTTTCTTTTGTCTATATTATTTTTGAAGATCATACCGACATGTACTGGGCACGCTCACGTGTGCTGGAATATCTCAACTACGTCAGTGGTCGACTACCGGCAGGGGTCAATCCGACTCTGGGGCCGGATGCGACGGGCGTGGGTTGGGTGTATGAATATGCGCTGGTAGATCACACTGGTAAGCATGATCTTTCGCAACTGCGTTCCATTCAAGATTGGTATTTGCGCTATCCACTGCAGACGGTAGAAGGTGTATCAGAAGTTGCTTCTATTGGTGGCTATGTCAAGCAGTACCAGGTGGAAGTTGATCCCAACGTGCTGGCTAACTACAACATTCCGTTGTCTAAAGTGAAGCGTGCCATTCAGCGTTCCAATAACGATGTCGGTGGTCGCCTGGTGGAAATGGCCGAAACCGAATATATGGTGCGTGGTCTAGGGTATATCAAGTCAATTGATGATCTGAAAAGCATCCCCGTGGGTGTTGATAAAAACGGAACCCCCATTCGTCTGCAGGATGTTGCTCATATACAGTTAGGGCCAGAACTGCGTCGTGGTTTGTCTGAGTTAAACGGTAAAGGTGAAGTGGCTGGTGGTGTCGTGATTATGCGCTTCGGTGAAAACGCATTGGCAACCATTGAGGGGGTGCGCAAAAAACTGGACGAACTCAAACAGGGGTTGCCTAAGGGCGTGGAGATCGTGCCGGTTTATGATCGTAGTAAATTGATTAACCGGGCTGTTGACAACTTGAGGGATAAGCTAATTGAGGAGTCCATTGTTGTCAGCATCATCTGTATGGTATTCCTGTTACATGCCCGCTCAGCGCTAGTCGCTATTTTGACTTTGCCGCTGGGTATTCTCATGGCCTTTATTTTCATGCATGCACAGGGCATTAACGCTAATATCATGTCGCTGGGCGGGATTGCTATTGCCATTGGTGCCATGGTCGATGGTGCCATTGTTATGATTGAGAATGCGCACAAGCATCTGGAACATGCGGCGCGAGACAAAGGCTCGCCGCTTACTGTGCCGGAACGATGGCAAGCTATCGGTGATGCGTCACGGGAAGTTGGCCCCGCACTGTTTTTCTCCCTGCTGATTATTACTGTCTCTTTTATGCCAGTATTTACCTTGCAGGCACAGGAAGGGCGGTTGTTTGCGCCACTGGCCTTTACCAAATCCTATTCCATGGCAGCCGCAGCAATTCTGGCGGTGACTCTGGTGCCAGTATTAATGGGCTATTTCATTCGTGGCAAGATACTGCCCGAGGCGAAAAACCCGATAAACCGGGTGCTGCATTTTATCCACCGACCGACGCTGGCGCTGGCGATTAAGTGGCGCAAGGTAACCTTGGCCATTGCACTGGTTTTGTTAGGCGCGAGTTATTTCCCGGTATCGAAACTGGGCAGTGAATTTATGCCACCGCTGGATGAGGGCGACATACTTTACATGCCTACGA